>NZ_JBIUXX010000008.1:0-19244 GCF_044744235.1 Pseudomonas sp. NPDC087346 | reverse complement strand
GACGCCTTCGCGGGCAAGCCCGCTCCCACAGTGTCTGCGGTGAGGCACAAATCTGTAAGCAACCCAAAATCCTGTGGGAGCTGGCTTGCCAGCGATAGCGGAGTGACAGGCGCCAGATGTATCGGCTGAGGCGACGCCTTCGCGGGCAAGCCCGCTCCCACAGTGTCTGCGGTGAGGCACAAATCTGTAAGCAACCCAAAATCCTGTGGGAGCTGGCTTGCCAGCGATTGCGGTGGGTCAGGCGCCAGATGTATCGACTGAGACGACGCCTTCGCGGGCAAGCCCGCTCCCACAGTGTCTGCGGTGAGGCACAAATCTGTAAGCAACCCAAGCTCCTGTGGGAGCTGGCCTGCCAGCGATAGCGGAGTGACATGCGCCTGATGTATCGGCTGAGACGACGCCTTCGTGGGCAAGCCCGTTCCCACAGTGTCTGCGGTGAGGCACAAATCGGTAAGCAACCACAAAATCCTGTTGGAGATGGCTTGCCAGCGATAGCGGTGTGTCAGGCACCAGATGTATCGACTGAGACGACGCCTTCGCGGGCAAGCCCGCTCCCACAGTGTTTGCGGTGAGGCACAAATCTGTAAGCAACCACAAAATCCTGTGGGAGCTGGCTTGCCAGCGATAGCGGTGTGACAGGCACCAGATGTATCGGCTGTGACGGCGCCTTCGCGGGCAAGCCCGTTCCCACAGTGTCTGCGGTGAGGCACAAATCGGTAAGCAACCCAAAATCCTGTGGGAGCTGGCTTGCCAGCGATAGCGGTGGGTCAGTTGCCGGATTTATTGACTGATGCGACGCCTTCGCGGGCAAGCCCGCTCCCACAGTGTCTGCGGTGAGGCACAAATCGGTAAGCAACCCAGAATCCTGTGGGAGCTGGCCTGCCAGCGATAGCTGTGTGTCAGGCGCCAGATGTATCGAGTGAGACGACGCCTTCGCGGGCAAGCCCGCTCCCACAGTGTCTGCGGTGAGGCACAAATCGGTAAGCAACCCAAAAACCTGTGGGAGCTGGCCTGCCAGCGATAGCGGTAGGTCAGTTGCCGGATTTATTGACTGATGCGACGCCTTCGCGGGCAAGCCCGCTCCCACAGTGTTTGCGGTGAGGCACAAATCTGTAAGCAACCACAAAATCCTGTGGGAGCGGGCTTGCCAGCGATAGCGGTGTGACAGGCACCAGATGTATCGGCTGTGACGGCGCCTTCGCTGGCAAGCCCGCTCCCACAGTGTCTGCGGTGAGGCACAAATCTGTGAGCAACCCAAAATCCTGTGGGAGCTGGCCTGCCAGCGATAGCGGTGGGTCAGGCGCCAGATGTATCGACTGAGACGACGCCTTCGCGGGCAAGCCCGCTCCCACCGTGGGTTTTGTGTGCACCCTCCAGCTCTGCCCCGCACTTCTGAGTGACATTTGCCTGACATTTGCGGGTTTAAATTTCAGCGCATTCAGGCGTATAACCTGTACAGACTTTTCCAATCTGCACGCCGACATCAAACACGGGGTAGCGACATGACCACAGCAAATATCCTTGGCAATCTGTTCCCTACAGTCAGCGACATCCCGGAAAAATACCGCCTCGATGGTCAGGTCGAGCAGCGCGAATATCTGGTCGACGGCGAATTGCGCCGCTGGGACGGCCCGCTCGCCACTGTGCGCAGCCCGGTCTACATCCACGGTGAAAACGGTGATGAACAGGTAATCCTCGGCAGCACGCCACTGCTTGATGCCGACACCGCACTCACCGCACTCGACGCCGCTGTCCGCGCTTACGACCGGGGTCAGGGCCTATGGCCGACCATGCGTGTGGCCGAACGCATCCAGCACGTCGAAGCCTTCCTCGGGCGCATGCGCCAACAGCGTGAAGCCGTGGTGAAATTGCTGATGTGGGAGATCGGCAAAAACCTCAAGGACTCGGAAAAAGAGTTCGATCGCACCTGCGACTACATCGTCGACACTATCAATGCACTCAAGGAACTCGACCGCCGCTCCAGCCGTTTCGAGCTGGAACAGGACACGCTCGGCCAGATCCGTCGCGTGCCGCTCGGCGTCGCACTGTGCATGGGGCCTTACAACTATCCGCTGAACGAAACCTTCACCACGCTGATCCCGGCACTGATCATGGGTAACACCGTGGTGTTCAAACCGGCCAAACTTGGCGTGTTGCTGATTCGTCCGCTGCTCGAAGCGTTCCGCGACAGCTTCCCGACCGGCGTGATCAACGTCATTTACGGTAGCGGCCGCGAGACCGTCAGCGCACTGATGGCCAGCGGCAAGATCGACATCTTCGCCTTCATCGGCACCAACAAGGCCGCCAGTGACCTGAAAAAACTGCACCCGAAACCACACCGCTTGCGTGCTGCGCTGGGTCTGGACGCGAAAAACCCCGGCATCGTGCTGCCGGAAGTCGATCTGGATAACGCTGTCAACGAAGCCGTCACCGGCTCGCTGTCGTTCAATGGCCAGCGCTGCACCGCACTGAAAATCCTCTTCGTCCATGAGGACGTGGTTGATGCTTTCATCGAAAAATTCAACACCAAACTGGCTACGCTGAAACCGGGCATGCCGTGGGACAGCGGTGTATCGCTGACGCCTTTGCCGGAAGCCGGCAAGGTCGATTATCTGCACGGTCTGGTGGCCGATGCGCAGAGCAAAGGCGCGCAAGTGGTCAATCCGAATGGCGGCGAATCGCGCGAATCGTTCTTCTATCCCGCGGTGCTTTACCCGGTGACACCGCAGATGCGCGTGTACAACGAAGAGCAGTTTGGCCCAGTGGTACCAATCGTGCCGTACCGCCATCTCGATACGGTGATCGACTATGTGCTGGAGTCGGACTTCGGTCAGCAGTTGAGCATCTTCGGCACCAATCCGGTGGCCGTTGGGCGCCTGGTCGATACGTTCGCCAATCAGGTCGGACGGATCAACCTCAACGCACAATGCCAGCGTGGCCCGGATACTTACCCGTTCAATGGCCGGAAGAACTCCGCCGAGGGCACGCTGTCGGTACACGATGCGTTGCGGGTGTTTTCGATCCGTACGCTGGTGGCAACCAAGTTCCAGGACAGCAACAAGGATCTGATCAGCGAGATCATTCGCGGACGCGATTCGAGCTTCCTGACTACCGACTATATTTTCTAAAACACTTCTGAAGAGGACCGTGTTCTGACTACATTCAGCACCCACCGACTGCCACCGCTACTGCGCCGAATATTGCGTCCTTTACTGGACCCGTATCGGCGCTACCGGCACGCCCGATTGATCCACGCGGTGCGGGTGGCGTTGGGGTTGCTGGCGACGATCCTGCTGACCACCGGCATCAACCTGCCCCACGGTGAGTGGGCGTCGGTGACGATGCTGGTGGTGATCGGCGGCTTGCAGCATCACGGCAACATTGGCAAAAAAGCTGCCGAGCGCGCTACCGGCACCTTGATCGGTGCTGGCGTCGGTCTGTTGCTGGTGGCGCAACAGGCGTGGCTCGGCATGCCGTGGCTGACCTATTTCGCCATGGCTGTGGTCTGCGGTTTTTTCTCGTATCACGCCATCGGCAAGGGTGGTTACACCGCCCTGCTCTCGGCCATCACTGTTTTTATTGTCGCTGGGCACGGCGACAATCCAATCACTGACGGGCTGTGGCGCGGGGTCGATATCCTCATCGGTATCGCCCTGGCCCTGGCCTTCTCTTTCGCGCTGCCGCTGTACGCGGTGTATTCGTGGCGCTACAACCTGGCCGACGCCTTGCGCGATTGCGCGACGGTTTACGGACGGATCATCAGCGGCCAGGCAGTCAGCGCCGACGAGCATTTGAAGCTGATGAGCCGCTTGAGCGCGGTGATGGTGCAGTTGCGCTCACTGATGCCTTCGGTGTCCAAGGAAGTGAAGATTTCCATGACCGAACTGGATGCGATCCAGCGCAACCTGCGCATGTGCATCAGCACCCTGGAAATCCTCGCCAACACTCGACCGGACGCCAGCGACCCGCAAGCCATGGAACATCTGCAATCGGCGCTGAAGGCCGAGCACCGGCAGATTCGCGTGCAGTTGATCGGCATGGCTCGCGCTTTGAAGACTGGTGCGTCGCAACGTCTGGAACGGCAAATGGAACTGCCGGCCGCCGACCTTGATGCACCGGTGTACAGCCCGCTCGACGGCTACCGTTTGCTGACTCTGCAACTGGCGGCGAACATCGGCGAAATGCGCCAGCGCCTGGCCAAGACGGCGCCGCGCTGGAGTATTTAAGACTTACTGCGCGGCCAGGCGCCGCGCTTTAAATCCCCAACCTTGTTGCATGCCGGCCGCCGCCAACAGGATCGCCCCCACGCCAACCCATTGCAGGGTTTCCAGACGATGGCCGAAGGCGAACCAGTCAACGAAAATCGCTGCAATCGGGTAGATAAACGACAGTGCGCCGGTCAATGCCGTCGGCAATTTCTGGATCGCGCCGTACAACAGCACATACATCAAACCGGTGTGAACGATGCCCAATGTCAGCAAACTGGCCCAGGCACTTGGCGTTTGCGGCAGCGCCGAAAGATGCGCGAACGGTGCGAGCAGCAATACCCCGGTGCAGACCTGGATCAGTGCAATCAGATGCGGTGGCGTGCCGGTCAGGCGCTTGATGATCAACGCGGCAATCGCGTACAAAAACGCCGCGCCAAATGCCAATGCAATGCCCACCAGATAGTCATTACCGCCCTCGCCCTGTTGCCCGTGGGCACTGACGATTGCCAGCATCCCCATGAAGGAAACTGCAAGCCAGAAGAGCTTCTGCAAGGTGATTTTTTCCCCGAGAAACAGCGCCGCCAAACCGACCAACATGAACGGCTGCACGTTGTACACCGCGGTGCCGATGGCTATCGATGCCCGGGAATACGACGCGAACAGCAACAACCAGTTGCCGACAATCGCCAGCCCACTGAGCACTGCGAGCAGAAACGTGGTGCGGGTCAGAATCCCCGGACGCAGAAAGCCGAAAGCCGCGCAAATCAGCAACAGGGTTCCGGCGCCAAACACGCAACGCCAGAACACCACATCGATTACCGGTTGCCCCGACACCAGCACGAACCAGCCTATCGTCCCGGAAATCAGCATGGCGGCGGTCATTTCAAATGAACCGCGACGCAGGTTGTTGTCCATCATCAGTCTCCTGTGTTTATGGCAAAAGTATGCCTAGCAGGCACAGGGCTTCACCAGTGTATAAAGCAGGCTAAACTCGGCTTCTGCCTTTTTTATCGAGGGTGGATTTCAATAATTGCCTAATGCCGGAGTGATGCCATGACCGATGATATCGACCAGATCCTGATCGGCGCATTAATGGAAGATTCACGCCGTTCGCTTAAAGCCTTGGCGCAGATCAGCGGACTGTCTTCACCGAGCGTTGCCGAGCGCTTGCGCCGACTGGAGGAACGCGGCGTACTCAAGGGTTACACCGTCGAGATCGACCCTAAATGCTTTGGCTATCAATTGCAGGCTATCGTCCGGGTGCGGCCGCTGCCGGGGCAGTTGCAGGAAGTCGAGCGGCAGATCCAGTCGATTCCCGAGTTCACCGAGTGCGACAAGGTCACCGGCGAGGACTGCTTTATTGCGCGCCTGCATGTGCGTTCGATGGAGCAACTGGACACCCTGCTCGACCGCCTCAATACACTCGCCGAAACCAACACTGCCATCGTCAAGAAAACGCCGGTAAAGCGCCGACTGCCTCCTATGGCGTAAGTGCTATTTCTGCACGTTCGGCGTAGATTGAGGTTTTTCCGGCGAAGGATTCGCGGTGATGAAAGTTCAGCTATTGATGTTGGCAGTGCTGATGCTTGGTGGATGCGGGACTGTACAGACCGTGGCATTCAGTGATCAGAAGGCGGCGCAGTCTTTGCGGGATAACAAAACCTACTGCGGCGCCGTGCCACGAATCTACAGTGGCGTGACCTACGATTTTTGCATGCTCAATGCAGAGCTGAAAGAAGGTGTCGATGCCTTCGACTACAAGAATGCAAATCCGGGCTTGCTGATCGATGCCGCAGCGTCCGGCATTCTCGATACATTTCTGTTGCCCTACACAATCTACAAACAAGGCGCCGACGGCAGCATCATTATCGAATGATGAAAACCTCCGGATGCATGGCACCCGGAGGTTACTGCGGTTTACTCAAGCAGTTGTTGCAGGCTTGGGTCACGCATGACTTTCTGCTGAGGTTGCGAATTGTCGTCGCCAGCCTTGAGCATTTTCAGCTTCAGGTTAGGCACTTTGCTGCAGGCATTCTTGCCATCGGCATAGATGCCGCTCATGTCGCATTTCCATTCAAAGTAGTTCACCAGACCGCCAGCCAGTTGCAGGCTGTAATCGGTGCTCTTCGTCCCGGCAGTGAACGGATGCCCGGCCGGGATGTTCTGGAACCACTTCATCCATTCAGGCGAACCGACTGGCGGCGGATTGCCCTGGAACAGCGGGTTCATGATTGCCACTTGCGGCGACTCCCCGGTGGCATGGCAACTCAGGCATGAGCTGTTGGGGTTGTCCACCGGACCATTCAAGCGACCGTTCCAGCCCAGGTGGGTCGGTGGCAGCTCCTTGGTGTCGGCGTTGATCGCGGTTTGCTGCAGCGCACTGTTGATCTTGGTGACGGTTGGCGTCGGGTTGGTGAAATCGTTGCCGGTCTCTTTCGGATCGTTACCCCACATGATCCCCACCGGTACCAGATTGTCCCAGCCAGCCTTGCCAGTCTTGGCGCCGTTGTACTGAAAGGTGCCGAAAATCCAGCCAGTGTCGCTCATGCGCGTATCCCGCACGGCGATGTCCATCTGGATCAACGCGACATCCTTCAACTTGCGGTTGGCAGAGGTGAAAGTCTCGGTGATATAGCCTTGCCACAGCACCGGGTTGACCAGAAACGGCACGGTGCTGCGGTCGACGTCGGCGAACAGCGCCTTACAGACCACCGTGCCATTCGGGAAACTGTTGGGCTGTGAGGTATAACTCGGGTCGGGATTGTTCGGGTCCTTCCAGACCTGGCCAATGGTGTAGGAACCGATGTCGTTGTAGATGCCCACCGCGTACGTCTGCCCGGTGGCGACTTGCGTGGGTGCCAGTTGCTTGACCCCGATCTGTGCTTCCTTGGTCAGACCATGGATACCTTCACGCCCCAGCGGCCCGTAATGCTGCCACGGCATGTGATACCACTGGCGCAGCTTGTTCTTCTGCACATCCCAATTGACCTCGACGTTGCCTTCCAGGCAATAATTCTTAACGTCCTCCATGTAGGCACGCCAGGTTTCGAAGTTGTTGTCCGGCTTGGTCGGCAGCTTCTTGAAGAAGCCCGGCAGCGGCACTTGCGGCGGCTTGGTCGGGTAATTCTGGCTCAGCTCGAACTTGGGCCCGGTATAGCTGGGCGGAGGAGCATAACCATAATCGGGATAAGTACCGGCCTGAGCGCCGGCACTGAACAGAGCGGCCGCGACGGCCAATGCTGCAAACTTTCCTTGGGGCTGGTTCATCGATGATCTCCTTGATAGGGACAACGCCTGCCATGGCCCGGGATTTGCGCCCGTCCTGGAGGGCCTCCTTTGTTGTTTTGGGTATCAGGGGTCTCGGTTCGAACGCCGAGATCGGTTCACGGTTGAACAGGTTTTTTTGGTGGCTCACCTCCTTGATCAGGATGAATTGGCGGGCACAGTCAAACCGGACCGGATGACCAGGCATGACATGTGAGGGAAACGGGTGTGGCGCAGGGTTTTCGGGGGGTATTGCATACCGACTCCTGTCGATCACTTGCCGTTCTTCCTTGCTTACAGGTGTAGGTCAATTTCAGAAAAGCGCCATCCCTTTCCAATCATTTGGCCTTTAAATGGCCACTACACTTTTTGGCAGGCGAAAAAAAACCCGCCGAAGCGGGTTTTTCATCAACGTCAGAGCTGCGATCAGTCGTCGCGGCTCATGATGCCGAAGATCTGCAACAAGCTGATGAACAGGTTGTAGATCGATACATACAGGCTGATGGTTGCCATGATGTAGTTACGCTCGCCGCCCTGAATGATGGCGCTGGTCTGGAACAGAATGCACACCGACGAGAACAGTACGAAACCTGCGCTGATCGCCAGTTGCAGGCCGCTGATCTGGAAGAAGAAGCTTGCCAGCGTTGCACCCAGCAACACGAAGAAACCAGCGGTGATGAAACCACCGAGGAAGCTCATGTCCTTGCGGGTAATCAGCACGTAAGCCGACAGACCACCGAACACCAGTGCCGTCATCGCGAACGCAGAGCTGACCACTTCAGCGCCGCCCTGCATACCCAGATAACGATTGAGGATCGGGCCGAGCAGGAAACCCATGAAACCGGTCAGGGCAAACGCCGACACCAGGCCCCACGCGGAATCACGCAGTTTGTTGGTAAGGAAGAACAGCCCGTAGAAGCCGATCAGCACCACGAAAATATTCGGGTAGCCGACTCGCATCTGCTGGGCAACAAAAGCCATCACGCCGCTGAATGCAAGGGTGAGAGCCAGTAGGCCGTAAGTGTTGCGCAGGACGCGGCTAACCTCTAGCTGCTCAGCCTGCACGCCGTTATTAACTGCGTAATCCTGTTCGCGCATGGCGACACTCCTGTTGGTTTGAAACGTTCAGTCGCAAAGATCATAACAGACGCTCTGTAACAAGCCATGCAGAGAGTTTGACAGTGTGTTTCATTCAGGTATTATGGCGCCCGCAACGCTACGGAGGTGTGGCCGAGTGGTTTAAGGCAACGGTCTTGAAAACCGTCGACTGTAACAGGTCCATGAGTTCGAATCCCATCGCCTCCGCCATCTTATGTACGACAAAGCCCTGATTATTCAGGGCTTTGTCGTTTCTGGCTGTTGAGATTTCCGCTGAGCTCACGGAAGCGTTACAAAACTTTTTGATACGCGTTACAAAACTTTCTGGCTTTTCTCCCTTCTCTGGCGTCCTGCCAAACGTAAAACACTCTTCATGTAACACGGTGCTACGCTGGGTTCTTCCACGGAGGAAACCGCATGCCCAATTCAGATCTGCTCCCTTCCCTGCTTTTCAAAATCAACCAGAACCAGCTCGCACTCGAAGCTGCCATCATGGAGCTCACAAAGTGGGTGGAAGAGCGCGGATCGGCGGACGTAGCCGAGAACGTTCGCGGCGCGCTCTATGTGATCGACCACAACGAAGAGTTCATCAAAATGAGCCTGGCTGTTTTGATGAGTCCTGACTGACCTCTATCGGCCCAAAACGGATATTCAGTTTAAGGCTCCTTGCACCGTAGCCAGTAAAGCGGCATCCCTTTACGATCAGGCAACCACACGGAAGGAGTTGCACAATGGATTGCCTGATTCGAAACGCAACAAGCGAGGATGCCGCAGCCATAAGCCAGGTCGTTGTTAGCGCCCTACGTGAATCCAATGGCCAGGACTATTCGCCAGATATCATTGTTCAAGTGGAGCAATGCTTTTCCCCAAAGGCGATTCTTTATTTGCTCACCCAGCGCCAGGTTTACGTGGCGACAATCGACCATCATGTAGTTGCAACGGCCAGCCTTGATCAGGACATTGTCCGAAGCGTATTTGTCGACCCGACCTATCAAGGGATAGGCATAGGACGCCAGCTGATGGCGAGCATTCAGTCAGTCGCCGTCAACGGGGGAGCCAAACTACTACGCGTTCCGTCTTCAATCACCGCAGAAGGCTTTTACTCCTCGCTTGGCTTTAAAAAAATTCGAGACGAATTTCACGGAGCCGAGCGAACTATCGTCATGGAGAAGATACTGGAGCCGTAGCGTATGCCTGCAAAATCAAAAGTCAGCTATGGGTCGAAAACGGCCTGCTGCGCTGGGCTGCCGGCAACCATTTCTGGCCCTACTCGCCTTCGACGCTCACAACTGTGATTTGAGAAATCCCTACCAAATCTGCCTGCTCCAAAACCTCTTCAGGAGTGGAGTCTGCTGTTGGCATGATCAAGCTGTTCTCAGCATCTCCCAAATGGAGCTGCAACAGATGCATGGCCGCATCTTGAGTAGTTAGCTCGGACTGCTTCAGCTCAAGCTTATGTGTCCGGGGCTCGCCGTTAAATACGTATTGGATCGTGTAGCAATGCATGGGATGACCTCAGGATAAAAAGTAGTGACAAGCATCCTGACTTTATGGTCAGCTTTTAGTTCAGATAGACGGTTGACATGCAGTTCGTCGAGCCAAGCTCGCAAAATCCATCCTGTCGCAATTACTGTACATACATACAGCACTTGTACAGCGAACCCATTCCTATGAATTTCGAACAAGCCAAGTCTCTCCGGCTCCAGCGATGGCGTGCGACTCTCGATGACCAAGACTTCCGCCTGCAGAACCCAGAAGGTCACCGGGAAACGCTTCATGAGATGGCGGCGGCGTTGCACACAGAGAGGCTGATCGACCAGTTTGAGCAGTTCGACATGAACGAGATGGCTAACGCTGCCTACTGGCACGCTGTCGAAGAGCTGCAAAACTCGCCAGGCCAGTACCGCGGCGCATCTACCTATGACGTCGTGCAGGTCAACAGCAGAAAGCTGTTTGGGACCATCAGCCGTTCGATCTTCAATTTCCCCGGTGACCAACCCCGCGGAGCGTCCTTTCCCTATGATGGAAAGGTCTATTCCGATGCAGACGGTGCCGACTTAAGGCTCAGCCTTTCCCGCAAGACCGGACGGATCACGGGACTTTTACTGAGGATGTCGAACGGTCAGCAATATGAGCTAGTTGAAACTGAGCGTGTGATCCGGGGTATCGACTGCAAGCCCATCGACGACCCAGACGCCTATCGTTTACTGGTTGATCTGGCCCAGCTTGCCCAGGAGCAGCGCGATTTGCGCACCTTCGAAAGGGTGCGTCCTCACATCGAGTCGGCTGTTTTCTGCATGTGCCCCGCCTGCCTTGATCGCTTTGGTGCGCGTGAGGAGTGCCCGACATGTTCCGGAAAAGGTTTTGTGACGAAGCCGGCGCCAGCGGCGCCCACGGCTCAAAAAGCCGGACTGATCAAACCAAATGACTGATTCAACGCTGAGCCAGCGACTTCAAGCGCTCCATCAGAGCGCTTTCAAAAATGACGTACAGCCTTTCATCATCACCGGCGCGCAAGGCACCACCGGTTTCCAATCCAAGGACGAAGCCATCCGCCCGTGCCCCCGCCTTCACGGCGATGATCATCGAATCAGCCCGGACAATCTGCGCCAGCAGACGATCAGCTTCTCGCTGCATCTTCTCGCTCAGCACCACGCCTTCCACGTCAGCCACCTATTACCTTCACTACGACATCCAATAAATCACGGCCAGAACAACTGAAACCCAGATAATCGTCATTACAATTGAGTAGCCAGCCAGTTGCTTGTCCATGTGCATCGTTCATTCAGATCGAATCTAAATGATGGTTCACCGGTGCTCACCTCGCAAGAATGGCGCTGAGCCATCATTTAATGCACGGACGTAGGCCTGGCACGCCTGCAACGCAATTAATCCCCGGTCGCCGGTATGGGTGATGGTGATAATTCGTTGAGCATGCGCCGGGTCAAGTCTGGCTCGTACGGTTGCATGATCCACGCCGCCGGCGCCGGAGGTGGCTGGCACCTCGCAGCCTTTGGCAGCGTCGGCCGCATCGAGGATGACTGACAGCCGCAGATCAGAAGTGGCAAGGCGATCGCGCAGGCGATCTTGGTCACGTTGGGCATCGCTCAAGGCTCGGTAATGGGTTTGTTCACTGGTAACCAGGCGCTGCTCGAGCGCGAGGCGTTTGTCCTGTTCGGCACGCTGCTGCGCGGCAGAGGCCTGATTCAGTTGGTTGAGGGTTTCGGTGTGGAGTCGGGCCTGCTCTGCGAGCTGTTTGCCGTAGCGCCAATCCTGTACTTGCCAGGTCACGGTCACAGAAACGCCGACCATGACGACCAGCAGCACTCCTTTTGCCAGCAGCCGATACGGCGCCGGGGTCAGTTCGCCGAGACGCATAGCACCGCCCTCGCCCGCTCCCACAACTCCAGCCGATCCTGCAGGCCATTGAGACCACCGTTGATCCGGCGAGTGATCGTGTTGAACTCGTTTTGATCGGCCAGTGCGTTCAGCCCATTCACGGACCAGAACCATGCGGCCGATTCAGCGGCCCACTGCGGCAGTTCCAGCAGTTCAGGCGTGCGCAGCAATCGCTCGTCACCGAACAGCGCCAAGCTGCAGCGCAGGTAGTTATCGTGGCCAGTGACCTGGATCAGGCCACGACCGCGATAACGCTGGCCATCACCATCCGCTGCCGGCGTGTTGCCCAGTTTCGCAGCCAGGTTGCCGGTGTCGTATTTGCTCAGGTACTGATCGCCGCCCAGTTCCCGGACGTACTGCAGCTGACCCGACTCGTGACCGACTTGCGCCAGAAACGCGGCTTGGCGTTTCGGCGTGTTGATCTGCCGATGGGCCATGGCTGCGTTGAGGGCGGATACAAAAACGCCCGCTTGGCGGCGGGCGTTGGGCATGATGCTTTGCAGCTGTTGTTCTGTGATGGACATACAAACTCCAGACGTAAAAAACCGCACTCAGGCGGCGACGGGATGCGGCTACTGCTTCTCGATGTTCACCACCTTGAGTGGTGGTTTTACCTCTTTCTTTTTCTTACCCTTGGATTTACCTGCTTTGCCGGCATTGCATTCGACGGTGGTCGACCAGCCGGACTGGGTGAACACCTGCTCTACCGAATCCGCCAGGTACTCGCCATCAAGCCCGACCTTGAAACCCTGCGCGATAATGGGACGCTCGGCGAAGATGTCCGTGCGGCCGGGCATCTCAAGCCGCACATCGGCAGTCGAGCGATTGAACGCTGACAGACGGGCCTTGGCCGCCGCTTCTGCAGCAGTTTTGTTCGGGTAGATATGACGGTCGGTATGCACTGCCGGCAGCCCGTCCGGCGCATCATCATTGTGGATGGTAACCACCGCGAGCTTGCCGTTCTTTTTGTCCTGATGTTTGGTGGCCACGGCCTTGTGCGAGTTGCGATCTCCGAGGCTGAATTGCCAGCGGCTGATGTCGCTGCGCGTCAGGGTGATGGCGCCGAACGACTTGCCGCTGGCAGTCTGGCCACCTTGGCGCGGCATCACCAATAGCTTGCCGTCGGCCACCTTGGCCGTGCAGTCGTATTGCTTGGCCAGCCGAGTGATGAAATTGAAATCGGACTCGTTGAGCTGGTCGACCCGGGCAACCTTCGTCGACACCGGACACACCGACTGCCAACCATTGCGGGCGGCGATGTCGGCCACGATCTTCGACAGCGGCACGTCTTCCCAGCTTCCGCTACGGATAGTCTTGCCACTGCCACGCATGTCGCTGGCCTTGCCCTTGATCACGATGGTGTCCGGCGGGCCAGACACTTCGACCGTGTCCACGGTGTAGCTGCCCATACGCGCCAAGGACGTTTCGGCGTAACCCAGGTAGATCTCAATTGAGCTGCCGCGACGAGGCAATTGCACTTGCCCATCACGGTCGTCGATACGCAACTCAAACTCGTCGGACTCCATGCCCGGCTTGTCAGAGGTACGCAGCAACAACAGTCGATCATTGATCTTGGCCGTGACATCAGCCCCATCGGCGACAATTCGAAACATCGGAGTCATGGATTTTTTCCAATAAAAAACCCGCACTAGGCGGGTCAGATAAACAGTGTCATTACACGCAGCGGCGCGCCTACGCCGGCATCGCCCGAGGTCAATCCCACAAGCTAACGCCTTCGTGGGTCGGGCTGGGCAGATCCGGCAGGACAATGACCACGCCCAACCGGAACGGCTGAGGCTCATCGGCCAGCCCCTGATTGGCATCGAACACGGCCTCGACGCTGCCATTCAGATGGCCGTAAACGTTGTTGCAAATGACATCGAGCATGTCGCCATCAGACGTCCTGCATGTCGTCGCCATAGCGTTCAAACTCCAAAGTGAAGCCCTGTTTGCGAGCAATCCCGCCGTGCAGCAGCGCGGACTGTTCCTCATTGATGTTTTTCAGGCACCACGTCCCGATCACCTCGCCATAGCCCGTGGTCAGGGTCAGCGGTTGAAGCCTGGCCCCGATGGAACGCAGCGTGTCGAGCTGCTTTAAACCGCCTTTGAAGCCCGGATAGATCGTGCCCTTGAGCGTCAGTTTTTCATCACCCATACCGATAGCCTGCTTCGCTGGCCGGCGCGTCAGCCGCTCCTGCGAAGCCCAGCGGAATTCGGTCGAACGGCTCAGCTCGTCGAACGCTGCCGTGTCCAGGTTGAAGTAATACGGCTCAATCTTCGGATCGCGCGGCTGAATGATCATCAGATGCGGGAACGGCTTCACCGCCTCCGGCGCCGGCGTAGCATCCACGGCAAAGGAACTGGTGGGCACGATGTTGGCCAGCGACGGACTGACCTTGCCGGCAACGTTGTTGATCGCCGTGGCCGCCTTGCCCGCCTGCTCCTTCAATGTGCCCAGCCGATCCTGCACTTCAGCCGCCGCCCGGGTGGCGCGGCCGTACACCGCTACCACCTGACCGACCTTGGCCTGAGCCGCGTCGACGCCGCGCATCACTCGCTGAAGTTTGGCGCCGATGGCCGGACCAACAAACGGGATGTTTTCCAGCTCGGACGCGGCGCCGGTCAGTTCGCGAATCGCACCGTTGACCGGCATCAGCATGCCGTCTGCACTGCGTCGCCCAGTTTCCGCCGCTTCCACCAGATACTTCAGGCTCGATTGCATTTGCTCCATGTAAGCCATGAAACCTCCTTAGACATGGGGTTCGTCGTACAGCTTGGCGGCGTTACTCTTCGCCGCGTCCGCCATCATTCGCTGCATGTGCGGCATCAGATCCTGTGCCAGGCGCTGCGGATCTTTCACATCGCCCTGCACCGTGACCGGCATGCTCAGTGAATACTGAAACTGCTGATCCACCTTGGCCGGTACCGGCTTTTCCGCTTCCTTGGGTTGGATGGCCAGCGCCGCCGGCTTGAGCGGCGCCGTTACCGCCATCGAGCGTGCAACGTCTCCCAGTACCGGACCTTGCTGAGCCGCTGAGACAAGCATGAGTGGCGTGGTCGGTACCGGTGCCTTTGCCACTTGCTCGGGCTTTTCGTCTTCGCCACCAAACAGCGATTTACCGAGGGAGCCCCCCAACGCCGCGCCGCCCTGACTGCCGAGGTAGGCACCGATCAAGCCGCCGATGGCCGTACCAATGATCGGCACCACCGAACCAATGGCTGCGCCGGCCGCCGCACCCGCCATGGTGCCAGCCAGATTGCCGGCAGCTGCGCCATAACCCTCAGCCTTCTCATCCTTGGTCTTGGCGTTTTGAAAGGTTTCAAAAGCCATCGCGCCAGACTCCAGCAGCGTGCCGCCAGGAATGACCTTGGCCGCTTTGCCGACCTTGCCGACCGCTCCTGCGACGACGCCGAGCTTGGACAGCGCACCACTTGGAACGGGCGGGACTGTTGGCCGAGGTATCGAAACAGGCGGACGCGGGACTGGGACAGGCGGACGAGAAACCGGAACGAGTGGACGAGGCGCAGACGAACGAGGCCCTCTTTGGTTAGGCAGTGACCGACGCCGAGCACTACGGCTTGATCCGCGTCCACGTCGGCGCGACTCGCCCGACGCATCCACACCGCCACCGCCCCCCATAGCGGCGGCATTGACGACGAAAACCTTTTTCACGCCGTCGTTACCTGCGTCAATTCCAGTACCAAGGCCACTGCCTGTTGCCGCTTCCTTCATCCGCGAAACGACATCCATGCCACCCCGCGATCCCCGGGCAAGGTTTATCAATCCCCTGCTGATCTTGATCGTGCTGAAAATGCCTTTTAGGGCGATCAGGCCCGCTCCGACCGTGGCGATACCACCGACGACTCCGGGCGCGCTGTCAGACAGCGAGGTGATGCCTTTGGTGACCTTGGTCAGCGCCTCGGCGACAGTATCCGTGACGGGCCGTAGCGCGTCCCCGATGCTACGCATGGCGTCGTCCATCGACTGAGCCATCTCGGCCCACTTCTGCGACGACGATTCCCGCCGCTCGGCAAGGTTCTTGTCGAGAATCCCGGACGCCTCACGCGAATCGTTTTTTAGCTGGGTGTACAGTGCTTTGTTCTGCATGTAGGCCGACAGCGCGGCCTTGACCTGCATGTCAGCGAACAGGTCGCCGGTGCGCAGGGATTCTTCCAGCGAGGCCATCATGGCCTTGGCCTTCTCCGGGTCGGCTTCCTTGCTGATTTTTGACGTAGCTTCAGCCATTTTCGCCGCACGCGCCGGATCGGTTGCCTGAATGTATTTCTGAGCCAGCGCCATGCTGGTCTCAAGCGTCGACATACCGTTTTGCAAACCGGTCTGCATCGACCCCTTGTAGTCGATGCCGGCTTTTTCGTAGGACTTGACCGTGTCGGTCGAGCCAATTTTGCCCATCCAGTTTTTCAGGTTGTTGGCCGCTTCGTCCGAGCTGCCGGCCTGTTTCATCTGCACCTGAAGCATGGCGCCCAATTGCGTCACCGCGTCCATGCCCGTGATGCCATTGCTGGCCATGTTGGCGAGCAGTTCGGGAAACCACTTGGCCATGTCGGCCGCTTCAAAACTGCCCGCCTGCCCTTGATAGGCAATGGCTTCCAGCGCCTGCTGCATCTGCTTGGCGTCGGTGATCTTGGCGTTCTGCCCCAAGGCATTGATCATCTTGGCGGTGTCGACACCGCTGGACCCCTGCCCCACGACAAACTTGGCCGCGACCGGCGCGTACTCCAGCGCCTTGCTCAGCTCCATGCCGGCACCGACCAACTGGTTCACCACATCGGCCACATCGTTGCGCGCCATGCCGGTGTCGCGTGAGGTGTCGATAATCGTGCGCGACATCTCCTGCTCTTGCGGCTTGTTGGCAATACCGGCCTTGATCGCGATGTCCCGCACAATGGCACCAAAATCCGCACTGACCTTGGTCGGCACCGCCAAGGCACCCACGCCGACCACCGCCGCACCGACGGCGCCTTTTATACCGGACTGACCGGCTTCGATCTGTTGATGCCCCTTGGCTTTGAGTTCGGCTTTACTGGCCGTCTGTCCCATGGAGCGATAGGCCTTTTCCAGCCGGCCGACTTCGATCCCCTGCTTTTTCAAGCTATCGAGGTTCGAATTCAATCGGCTGAGTAATTTGGACGCACCGGCAGCGCCGGAATCGTGGGCCTTTTTCCATTCTTCGCGCAGGCGGATCGTGTCGCCAATCGTGCGCTGCAGCACGCGCGCTTTGTTGCCTTCTGCCTCGAGGCGCTTGATGCGCCCGGTCACGTCCTTGAACGCGGCGCCGACCGTTGAACTGACGGCGCCGCCGATCACCAGCCCGAGGGCGAGTTTGTTTGCCATGTGATGGCCCTCATGTGCCCAGCACTACCGATGGCGGCTCAATCCGTGAGCCACCACACCATTTCCGCGAACGGCATCGACTGGATCTCGGCAGCGGAAAATCCGGTTTCCGCCGCCAGACGTTTCGCCGCAGACTTGATAACGCTGGGGTTAAAGCCCGTCGTCGTTGTCCATGCGAAAATAGCCGGCCTGCAAGCGGTTAAAATCCACCAGCTTCAGCCCCTCCAGATCCGCGACAGGCGCACCGGACAACGCAGCAAACAACACCAGCTCGCGCTGCTCGTCATCGCCACCCACTTCACGGTTGGCTGCCCGCACGTCGCCCACGGTTGGCGAACGCAAGGCCAGCTTGTCGACGGTCACGTCGTTGATTTCGCTGGGGCACGACAACGTCACCAACACCTGATCGGTCGTCAGCGACAACCACGCCGGCATCGAGTCCGAATAATCGGTTTTCGGTACCAGGTGCGAATACGCCGTCTGCACGCGGCGATAATCCGTCAGCTTGAGGCCTTCCAGATCCTTCAGTCCGACTTCGGCCAGACCGGCGAACAGCATCAGTTCGCGCTGTTCATCATCGCCGTTGGCAGCACGATCAGCCGCGCGCACCTCACGCACCGTCGGGTTGCGCAGGTTCAACGTCTCGACGTCGACACTGTTGGCCTTGCTTGGACGGGTCAGCGTTACAACAGCGCCGAGCGCACTGAGCGAAAGCCAGGCTGGAAGGTTTTTAGCGGTTGCTTGAGTCATCTGAATCTATTCCTTACAGGCCGAGCGCATTGCGCACTTCGAGGAGTTGGTCTGTACCGTCGATCACCTGAATGCCCGCGACCATGTCGATCTCGTACATCAGGCGCCCGTCGATTTCGAGCTTGTAGTAAGTGACCGCTACGGCGTGTTTGATCTCGGCAGCATCGCCCGCTTTCCAGTCACCGAGATCGACCTCTTTGAGGCGACCGCGCAGGGTGGCAACGACCGCCGTCACCGCACCCTTTTGGCCCTTGAAGGCACCGCGAAACGTGGCGTTGAATGCTGTGCCGTCGGCCAGGCCGAAGTACTTCAGCGACTCGCGGCGCACGCCCTTGGTGACAAACGAGGCTTCCATTTTTTCCAGCCCCTGATCCATCTCGATAGGGCCGGCCATGCCGCCCCCACGATATTCGTCGGTCTTGGTAGTCAGCTTGGGCAGCGTCAGGCTGGGCACGTCGCCAGAGAAGTTCACGCCGTCGACGAACAGGTTGGTGTTGTACAAAGTCTGAGGAATCATGTGTTACGCCCCCTTAGGCTGCTTCAAGCACTTCGGTCATCCATTGATCGGTGACTTCGAAAAGGAAATTCGGGTTTTCTGCCGGCGGCACATCAGTGAAACGGATGCGCCAATACACCTTGCCCTGGGCGATCTGGCTGGCCGTGTTCAGTTCGGTGTCGGGGAACACTTCAAAATTGATGATCGCGCCCTGGGCTTTCAGGTCGCGCATGAACGCATCCAGACCGTTGGTGACATCGGTCACGTAGGTCTTGGTGATCGAGCGGTCGACCGCCCACTTGTGTCCCGCCTGCACTGCGTCCATCAGGATGAACAACGTGCGAACACGGGTAACGAAAGCCCACTTCGGATCGCTCGACAGCGTGCGGTTACCCCACAGGCGGTAACCGTCGTCGCGAATGATCGTGGTGATATTGGCGTTGTTGAGCAGATTGGCCCGGCAAGTCTCGTCGCCGTCCAGGTACTCGACCGCACGGCCGGTGCCGGTGATGCCGGTCAACTCCTTGTTCGATGGCGAAGCCCAGAAACCGTATTGAGCATCGGTCCAGGCAAACAGCCCCGCCGCCCAAGCCGAACCGGGTGCGTCGACGGTCTTGCTGGTGATGGTGTCCCAATACTTGACGCCCGGGTCGACCATGAACAGGTTGCGACT
>NZ_JBIUXX010000007.1:140567-175792 GCF_044744235.1 Pseudomonas sp. NPDC087346 | reverse complement strand
AAAGTTTACTTGCAGTCCTTATTGCAACGCGGATCAACATTGACAGAAGCACCAGTGGCGGTAGCCACGAGTTGACTGAGAGGCTCAGGGCGTGAAGGGGCCATCAGCCTTGGCAGAAGTGACCGCCCTTAAACCGCATCTCGCGGCAGCATCAACCCCAACGGCAACCGCACCCGCGCTTCCAGCCCACCACCGGAGCGGTTGCGCAGTTCAACATTGCCGCCATGCATCGAAGCAATCCGCTTCACAATCGCCAGACCCAACCCCGTACCCTTCCCGCCCCGCGCACGATCCCCACGGGTGAACGGATTGAAAATCGCCTCAAGCTCCGACGGATCAATCCCCGCGCCACGGTCCATCACACTCAGCACCACGTACGGGGCGCTGGTGTCACCGGATACATAAGCCGCGACTTCCACACCACTGCCGGCATGGTTCAGGGCATTGCCGATCAGGTTGTTGAGCAAACGCTTCATCGAAACCCGACGCAGCGGAAATGGCTGGATCGGTTCCAGACGCAAACGGACTTTCTCTTCATTCTGGTTGTACGGCGCAGCCACTTCGCGCACCAGGTCGCTGAGATCGACTTCCTCGACCGACTCATCCCGACCGTCACGAATAAACGCCAGGAACTGGTCGAGAATCGCGTCCATGTCCTCGATGTCGCGCACCATGTCGTCGGTCAGATCGTTACGGTCGCCCATCAATTCCAGCGACAACCGCAAACGAGTCAGCGGCGTGCGCAGGTCATGAGAAACCCCGGCCAGCATCAGCTCGCGCTCACGACCGGCCTGTTCGACGTCTTCGGCCATCTGGTTGAACGCGCGGTACACCTCGGTCATCTCGCTCGGCGTGTCACTGATTGGTAGACGCACGCTACGACCCTGGCCGAGTTGCCTTGCGGCAAACACCAGACGCTTCAAGGGTTGGTTGAGCTGGCTGACGAAAATCCATGCCGATGCAGTCGAGAGCAGACCGATCGCAAGGAACCAGCCGAGCACGTTCCAGATTTTCTGGCCGCGCAATGGATGCGGATACAGCGGAACTTTCAGCCAGCCATCGCCGAGGCTGGGTGCGCGCACCCACAACGCCGGCGGCGAATGCATGCGTAATCGGACTTCAGTATCGCCGCCCAGCTCCGCCTGCATTTGTCGCTGGTAGATTTCGCTGTACGGCCAATGCTGCTCGCCCTCCGGCACGCCCGCGCCAACCACCCGGATCAGGGTCGCGGCATCGGCAATCTTCGCGCGGTTTTCTTCATCGGCGGCCCAGTAGGCACGCAGCGTCAGGGCGACGCCGTGGCTGTATTGGCGGTCCACCAGCACGTCTTCGTTCATCAACAGATAAACCAGGGTCAGCGCCTTGGAAAACAGCACGACAATCAGCACCAGCCAAAGGGTGCGGGAGAAAAAACTTTGGGGGAACCAGACGGGGGTTTTCATGGATAACCGCTACACACTTGCAGGAGCGAGCAATGCTCGCATATTGCGGATTGCGAGTCTGCGCAAAAGGCCATTGGCTGGCCCGGCAGACTCGCTCCTACAAATCACCGACTCACTTGGTGGCGGCGCCATCCGGTACAAACACGTAGCCCACGCCCCAGACAGTCTGGATGTAACGCGGCTTGGATGGATCAGGCTCGATCATCCGGCGCAGGCGGGAGATCTGCACGTCGATGGAACGCTCAAGAGCATCCCACTCACGGCCACGGGCCAGGTTCATCAGTTTGTCGCGGGTCAGCGGCTGACGAGCGTTCATCACCAGCGCTTTCAGTACGGCAAACTCACCGGTGGTGAGCATGTGCACTTCTTCGCCGCGTTTCAGTTCGCGGGTAGCCAGCGACAACACGTAATCACCGAAGGTGACGTTTTCGTCTTCGCTACCCGGCGCGCCCGGCACCGGTGCGGCTTGACGACGCAGTACGGCTTTGACTCGCGCCATCAGCTCGTCCGGGTTGAACGGCTTGGCCAGATAATCGTCGGCGCCCAGCTCCAGACCCTTGATACGGCTCAGCTCGTCGCCCTTGGCGGTGAGCATGATGATCGGGATCTGGTTGTTCGAACCGCGCAGACGACGGCAAGCGGTCAAGCCGTCTTCGCCCGGTAGCATCAGGTCGAGGACGACCAGGTTGAACACTTCACGCGACAGCAGACGATCCATCTGCTCGGTATTCGGTACGGCACGGGCGCGGTAGCCCTTGCTGACGAAAAAGCGTTCCAGCAGGCTGCTCAGCCCTGGATCGTCGTCAACAATAAGAATTTTTTCGCCTTCAGCATTGTTTGCAGTGCTGCTCATTAGATGCTCCTTTTAGCTCGGCGCGCATTATGGCGTAGCTGCCGTTATACGCACCGTGTGCATTGTTAGCAGATTTTTCCTTCACTGCCAGTAAACCGGGGTTTATGCCTACAGACTGCAACGCCCCCGAATGTCAGAACGCTGGTTATAATGCGCGGCGTTTTGTGCCAGGCAACGTCTGAATCGTTACCGCAGGTGGCAGCCGATTATTTTCATGGCAACCGCAGTAATTGTTCGATTTCACGGGTCAATGGGGAGCCTCTTGACCCAGGCAGCGGCAAACTTCACGCCGCTCAACCAGACTCCGGGCCTTTATTTTCCGTGCCTGCGAGCCTGCTTTCACAATTTGTCAGGTGGTTTTATGGACAGCATCAACAGCCGCATCGCCGAGGAACTCGGCGTACGCCCACAACAGGTCGAAGCGGCCGTCGCGCTACTCGATGAAGGTTCTACCGTTCCTTTCATCGCCCGTTACCGGAAAGAAGTCACCGGCAGCCTCGATGACACCCAGTTGCGTCATCTGGAAGAGCGTCTGCGCTACCTGCGAGAACTCGACGAACGGCGTATCAGCATCCTCGCCAGCATCGAAGAGCAGGGCAAACTCACCCCGCAACTTGAACGCGACATCAAACTCGCCGACACCAAGACCCGTCTCGAAGACTTGTACCTTCCGTACAAGCAGAAGCGCCGCACCAAGGGCCAGATCGCCCTCGAAGCCGGCCTCGGCGAGCTGGCCGACGGTCTGTTCAACGACCCGTCGCTGACCCCGGAAGCCGAAGCTGCGCGCTTCATCGACGCCGAAAAAGGTGTGGCCGATACCAAGGCTGCACTGGAAGGCGCGAAATACATCCTTATGGAGCGCTTCGCCGAAAACGCGAGCCTGCTGGAAAAACTGCGTAACTACCTCAAGCAGGAAGCCACTCTCAGCGCCCGCGTGATTGCCGGCAAGGAAGAGGAAGGCGCCAAGTTCCGCGACTACTTCGAACACGACGAACCGCTGAAAAGCATGCCGTCGCACCGTGCGCTGGCGATTTTCCGTGGCCGCAACGAAGGCATCCTCAGTTCCGCGCTGAAGGTCGGCGACGAACTGCCGGGCACCATGCACCCGTGCGAAGGCATGATCGGTCAGCAATTCAACATCCAGAATCAGAACCGCCCGGCCGACAAATGGCTCGGCGAAGTGGTGCGCTGGACCTGGAAGGTCAAGCTCTACACCCACCTCGAAACCGACCTGCTCGGCGAATTGCGTGACGGCGCAGAAACCGAGGCGATCAACGTCTTCGCCCACAACCTGCACGACTTGCTGCTGGCCGCCCCGGCGGGTCCGCGTGCAACTCTGGGCCTCGACCCGGGCCTGCGAACCGGCTGCAAGGTTGCGGTGGTCGATTCCACCGGCAAGATGCTCGACCACGCCACGGTTTATCCGCACGTCCCACATAACAAGTGGGATCAGACCATCGCCATCCTCGCGGCCCTGTGCGCCAAGCACTCGGTTGACCTGATCGCGATCGGCAACGGCACCGCCAGCCGCGAAACCGACAAACTGGCAATCGAGCTGATCAAAAAATATCCAGCGATGAAAATGACCAAGGTCATGGTCTCCGAGGCCGGTGCATCGGTGTACTCGGCGTCGGAACTGGCGGCCAAGGAGTTCCCGGACCTCGACGTATCGATCCGTGGCGCGGTGTCCATCGCTCGTCGTCTGCAAGACCCGTTGGCCGAGCTGGTGAAAATCGATCCGAAATCCATCGGTGTCGGTCAGTACCAGCACGACGTGTCGCAGTTGAAACTGGCACGCGGTCTGGATGCGGTAGTCGAAGACTGCGTGAACGCCGTCGGCGTTGACGTGAACACTGCTTCGGTCGCTTTGTTGGCGCGCATCTCGGGTCTCAACTCGACGCTGGCGCAGAACATCGTCAGCCACCGCGATGAACACGGCGCGTTCAAGACCCGTGCAGCACTGAAGAAAGTCGCACGTCTGGGCGAGAAAACCTTCGAACAGGCTGCCGGTTTCTTGCGCGTCATGAACGGCGACAACCCGCTGGATTCGTCCGCCGTTCACCCGGAAGCCTATCCGCTGGTGCAGCGAATTGCCGCTGAAACCGACCGTGACATCCGTTCGCTGATCGGTGATGCCGGGTTCCTCAAGCGTCTGGACCCGAAGAAGTTCACCGACGAAACCTTCGGTCTGCCAACGGTCACCGACATCCTGCAAGAACTGGAAAAACCGGGCCGCGACCCGCGTCCTGAGTTCAAGACTGCCGAGTTCCAGGAAGGCGTCGAAGACCTCAAGGACCTGCAACTGGGGATGATCCTCGAAGGCGTGGTAACCAACGTGACCGCGTTCGGTGCGTTCGTCGACATCGGCGTGCATCAGGACGGTCTGGTGCACATCTCGGCGCTGTCGGAGAAGTTCATCAAGGACCCGCGTGAAGCGGTGAAGGCCGGTGATGTGGTGAAAGTGAAGGTTATGGAAATCGACATTCCGCGTAAACGCGTGGGCCTGTCGATGCGCATGGGCGACACTCCGGGCGAGAAAATCGACGGTGCGCGTGGTTCGCGTCCGGGCTCGGCATCGCGTCAGTCTTCGGGCAACGCCGCGCCGCGCAAGGAAACCGCCACGGCTGCGCCGAGCAACAACGCCATGGCTTCGCTGTTCGCCAACGCCAAGCAGTTGAAGAAACGCTGATGGACATTCCGGCCGGGCTCGTCGAGAGCGCGTTTTTCAAGCTGTTGGGCTGCCGCCTGCACAGCCTGGAAACCGGGGTGGCGCAAGTCGCCCTGGCGCTGGAACCCGAGTTGCGCAATCGCGGCGGCAAGTTGCACGGCGGCGCGTTGTTCAGTCTGGTCGACATTGCCATGGGGCTGGCCTGTTCCAGCACCCACGGCTTTGACCAACAGAGCGCGACCATCGAATGCAAGATCAACTACATCCGCGCCGTCGCTGACGGCGAGGTGCTGTGCACGGCGCGGGTCATCCACCCGGGCCGGCGCACGCTGGTGGTCGAAGCTGACGTGATGCAGGGCGACAAACTGGTCGCAAAAGCGCAAGGCACGTTCGCTGTCCTGTAGCTACTCGTCATCAATTTGAGTTAATTTCAGCGCATTGAATCCTGTAGGAGCTGCCGAAGGCTGCGATCTTTTGATTTTGTTTTTCAATAGCAAGATCAAAAGATCGCAGCCTTCGGCAGCTCCTACAAGGTTATGTGTATGGCTGACCGGCTCGAAAAACCAGGCGATAACGCCAGTTTCAACTTCACCCTTGTAGACCGTCCTGCCCACCCCCATATTGGGGCGACTGACGCGTGAAGGAATCCAAATTGAGCGAACTTCTCAACCGCCGCCTGGCTCTGCTCGGTGAGCGCGCCAACCTCTCTCTGCTCGAACAGTGCCTCCACGGTATCGAACGTGAATGCCTGCGCGTGACCAGCGAGGGTCGTCTGGCGCAAACGCCGCACCCCGAAGCCTTGGGTTCCGCGCTGACCAATGAACAAATCACCACCGACTATTCCGAGTCGCTGCTGGAATTCATCACGCCTGCCCTGCCCGATCCGGCCGATACGCTGGCGAACCTGGACAAGATTCATCGTTTTGCCTACAGCAAGCTCGGCAACGAGTACCTGTGGAGTCCATCGATGCCGTGCCCCTTGCCGGCCGAGGAAGACATCCCGATTGCCTACTACGGCACCTCCAATATCGGTCAGCTCAAATACGTCTACCGCAAGGGCCTGGCCCTGCGTTACGGCAAGACCATGCAGTGCATCGCCGGGATTCACTACAACTTTTCCCTGCCGGAAAAGCTCTGGCCATTGCTCAAGGAAGCCGAAGGTTTTGTCGGCACCGACCGTGACTTCCAGTCGGTTTCCTACATTGCGCTGATCCGCAATTTCCGTCGTTACAGCTGGTTGCTGATGTACCTGTTCGGTGCCTCGCCGGCGCTGGATGCCGGTTTCCTGCGCGGTCGTTCGCATCAACTGGAACAACTCGATCCGGACACGTTGTATCTGCCGTACGCCACCAGCCTGCGCATGAGCGATCTCGGTTACCAGAGCAACGCTCAGGCCGGTCTGACCCCGTGCTACAACGACCTGGCGAGCTACACCGACAGCCTGCGCAAAGCCGTGGCCACGCCTTACGCGCCGTACGTTGAAGTCGGCACGCACAAGGATGGCGAGTGGGTACAACTCAACACCAACATCCTGCAGATCGAAAACGAGTACTACTCCAACATCCGCCCGAAACGCGTGACCTACACCGGCGAGCGGCCGATTCAGGCGCTGGTCGCCCGTGGCATCCAGTACGTCGAAGTCCGTTGCCTGGACATCAACCCGTTCCTGCCGATGGGCATCGACCTCACCGAATCGCGCTTCCTCGACGCGTTCCTGCTGTACTGCGCGCTGAATGACAGCCCGCTGCTGACCAACACCAGCTGCGGCAACGCCACCTCGAACTTCCTCAGCGTGGTCAAGGAAGGTCGACGTCCGGGCCTGCAATTGCAGCGTGACGGGCAAACGGTCGAGATGAAGGAATGGGCCGCCGAACTGCTGGAGAAAATCGCTCCGCTGGCCGCGCTGCTTGATCAAAGCCATGCCAGCGACGCCCACAGCAAAGCGCTGGACGCGCAACTGGCCAAGGTCCGCGACCCGTCGCTGACGCCTTCGGCTCAGGTGCTGGCGTCGATGGCCGAGCACAAGGAGAGCTTTGCCCAGTTCTCCCTGCGCCAGAGCCAGGCGCACGCCGAATTCTTCCGAAGCGAACCGCTGGCGGCCGATGAGCAGGCGAAGTTTGAAGAGCTGGCGCGCACCTCGCTGGCGGCACAGGCTGAACTTGAGCAGAACGAAGTCGGCGATTTCGATGTGTTTGTCGGGTCGTATCAGGCGAGCATTCTGGCAATCAGTAACTAAACGTCGTCTGTTCAAAAAGATCGCAGCCTTCGGCAGCTCCTACATGGGATTGCATTCCAACTGTAGGAGCTGCCGAAGGCTGCGATCTTTTGATCCTTTAGATTTTTCCGCTCATAAGCTCATTCGAAAACGTTATTTATTTACTGATTCTTAGATCATTTAGTCTCCTTTCACGCCGACGCTCGGTCGCCTGATATGGAGTTCTTCAATGAAACTGAATTTCCCGCTTCGCCTGCTGGCCGTGGCCTCTCTGGCTGCTGCGAGCTTCCTGGCGCAGGCTGCCGACCTCACCGTCGCCTACCAGACCACCGTTGACCCGGCGAAAGTCGCCCAGGCCGACGGCGCCTACGAAAAAGCCACCAAGGCCGATATCAGCTGGCGCAAATTCGACAACGGCGCCGACATCATCGCCGCCATCGCCTCCGGTGATGTGCAGATCGGTTACCTCGGTTCGAGCCCGTTGACCGCTGCGATCACCCGCAAAGTCCCGGTCGAAACCTTCCTTATCGCTACCCAGATCGGCGCCGCCGAAGCACTCGTCGCCCGCGACGGTTCCGGCATCAAGACCCCGCAGGATCTGATCGGCAAGAAAATCGCCGTGCCTTTTGTGTCCACCGGGCACTACAGCCTGCTCGCAGCGTTGAAGCACTGGAACATCGATCCGTCGAAAGTCACCATCCTCAACCTCGCGCCACCGGCCATCGTTGCCGCGTGGAAACGCGGTGACATCGACGCCACTTACGTCTGGGACCCGGCACTCGGCGTGGCCAAGGAAAACGGCAAAGTGCTGATCACCTCCGGTGAACTGGCCAAGTTCGGCGCGCCGACTTTCGATGCGTGGATCGTGCGTAAAGACTTCGCCGAGAAGCACCCGGAAATCGTCAGCGCATTCGCCAAAGTCACCCTCGACGCCTATGCCGATTACCGCAAAGACCCGAAAGCCTGGCTCGCCGATCAATCCAACGTCGACAAGCTGGTGAAACTCTCCGGCGCCAAGGCCAGCGACATTCCATTGCTGCTGCAAGGCAACGTCTACCCGCTTGCAGCTGATCAGGTGATCACCCTCGGCGCACCGACCACCAAAGCCATCACCGACACCGCTGCGTTCCTCAAGGAGCAAGGCAAGGTCGAAGCCGTGCTGCCGGACTACGCGCCGTACGTCAGCGCCAAATACATCACCAACTGATCGGGAGTTAACTGCGATGGCCTTGCTACAGCTGGAGCGCATCAGCGCACAGTATCCCGGCAGCCCGGAACCGGTGCTGGCGGACATTTCCCTGACCTTGGGCCCCCAGCAATTGCTGGTCGCCCTCGGCCCGTCCGGCAGTGGCAAGACTTCGCTGTTGAACCTGATTGCCGGTTTCGTCGAACCCAGTGCCGGGCGCATCACCCTCGACGGCGTGCCGGTCAAAGGCCCGAGCGCCGAACGTGGCGTGGTGTTCCAGGACGACGCCCTGCTGCCCTGGCAGGACGTGCTGGCCAACGTCGCTTTCGGTCTTGAGCTGGCAGGTGTTGCCCGCGACAAACGCGAACAGCGCGCCCGTGAAATGCTCGCGCTGGTTGACCTCTCCGGTTTCGAAAACCGTCGCATCTGGCAGCTGTCCGGCGGACAGAAGCAGCGCGTTGGCCTGGCCCGCGCACTCGCCGCCGACCCCCGCGTGCTGCTGATGGACGAGCCTTTCGGCGCCCTCGATGCGTTCACCCGCGAACAGATGCAAGAGTTGCTGCTGCAAGTCTGGCAGCGCACCGCCAAGCCGGTTTTCCTGATTACCCACGACATTGAAGAAGCGGTGTTTCTCGCCACGGATCTGATTCTGCTGGCACCGAATCCGGGGCAGATCGTCGAACGCCTGCACTTGGATTTCGGTCAGCGTTACGCCGCTGGCGAATCGGCCCGGGCGATCAAATCCGACCCGCGTTTTATCGAAACCCGCGAGCACGTGCTGAGCAAAGTGTTTTCGCAACGCAGCGCCGTTCAGCGGCAGGAGCGCGCATGAGCAGTTACGACGTTTCCGCCCAAACGGTAAAACCCGCCACTGTTTCGGTGGCGATTCCCGTACGCCGCAGCCTCAGCACTCGCTGGATCAGCCTGCTGACGCTGTTCACTTTGTTGGCAATCTGGTGGGCAGTTACTGCTACTGGATTGATCGAACCGCTGTTCCTGCCACCGCCCTCCGCCGTGCTGCAAAAAGGCTGGCTGCTGGCGACCACCGGCTACATGGATTCGACCTTGTGGCAGCATTTGGGCGCCAGTTTGAGCCGCATCGGTCTGGGCCTCGGTTTTGCGATTCTGACCGCTGTGCCAGTGGGCATCGCCATTGGTTCCAACCGTATCGCCCGTGGCGTGCTTGATCCGTTGATCGAGTTCTATCGCCCGATTCCGCCGCTGGCTTATCTGCCACTGATCGTGATCTGGTGCGGCATCGGCGAATTGTCGAAAGTGCTGCTGATCTACCTGGCGATTTTTGCCCCGATTGCCATCGCTACCGCCACCGGCGTACGCACCGTCGATCCGGCCAAACTGCGCGCCGCGCAATCGCTTGGCGCCACCCGTGCACAACTGATTCGGCATGTGATTTTGCCGAGTGCGCTGCCGGACATTTTGACCGGCGTGCGCATTGGTCTGGGTGTGGGCTGGTCGACGCTGGTCGCCGCCGAACTGATCGCCGCCACCAGCGGTTTGGGCTTCATGGTGCAATCGGCCGCGCAATTTCTGGTCACCGATGTGGTGGTGCTGGGGATTCTGGTGATCGCGCTGATCGCCTTCGCCATGGAAATGGGCCTGCGTGCGCTGCAACGCAAACTGGTGCCGTGGCACGGCCAGGCGCACTGAATATCGCCATTTGAACCCCTTGTAGGAGTGAGCCTGCTCGCGATTGAAAAGTGTCAGACAACGTTGTTGTGAATGACACACCGCTATCGCGAGCAGGCTCACTCCTACAAAAGCTCGACATCACGAATT
This sequence comes from Pseudomonas sp. NPDC087346, assembly GCF_044744235.1. Lineage (NCBI taxonomy): Bacteria > Pseudomonadati > Pseudomonadota > Gammaproteobacteria > Pseudomonadales > Pseudomonadaceae > Pseudomonas > Pseudomonas sp. NPDC087346. The sequence goes on along the minus strand of NZ_JBIUXX010000007.1, from coordinate 165,631 downwards.
CGAAGAGAACCACCATGAGCAGCCTGAACATCACCCCTTTAAGCTCGGCCCTCGGCGCGCAGATCAGCGGCGTCGATATCAGTCAGCCATTGAGTCTGGAACACCGCGACGCCATCGAGCAGGCGTTGCTCAAGTATCAGGTGCTGTTCTTCCGCAACCAGCCAATCGAACCGCCACAACAGGCGCGTTTCGCAGCGTATTTCGGCGATTTGCACATTCATCCGATTTACCCGAATGTGCCGGAACAACCGGAAGTGCTGATCCTCGACACCGCCGTCACCGACGTGCGCGACAACGCGATCTGGCACACCGACGTGACCTTCCTGCCGACGCCTGCGATGGGCGCGGTGCTCAGCGCCAAGTTGCTGCCGGAGTTTGGTGGCGACACGCTGTGGGCCAGTGGCATTGCGGCTTACGAAGCGCTGTCGGCGCCGATGAAAACATTGCTCGAAGGACTGACCGCGACCCACGATTTCACTCGCTCGTTTCCGCTGGAGCGCTACGGCAACACGCCAGAAGCGCTGGCTCAGTGGGAAGAAGCGCGGCGCAAGAATCCGCCGCTGTCGCACCCGGTGATTCGTACGCATCCGGTCAGTGGCCGGCGTTCGTTGTTCGTCAACGAAGGCTTCACCTCGAAGATCAACCAACTGTCGGACACCGAGAGCGAAGCGATTCTGAAGTTTCTGTTCGCCCATGCGACCCGCCCGGAATTCACCATTCGCTGGCGCTGGCAGCAGGACGACATTGCGTTCTGGGATAACCGCGTGACGCAGCATTACGCGGTAGATGATTACCGGCCTGCGCGGCGGGTGATGCAGCGGGCGACGGTGTTGGGGGATGTGCCGTTCTTCAACTGAGTCTTCTATGGCCTGCTTCGGCCTCATCGCCAGCAGGCTGGCTCCCACATGGACTGCAATCCACCTGTGGGAGCTAGCCTGCTAGCGATCGCGATGCAACTGGCGCCAATGTATTCAACGCCTGTCAGTTACTCAGCCGTTGAAGGCTTCTCCCAAAGATTGATCCCGCCCTCTTGAGCAAACCGATCAATCTCCGCCAACTCTTCCGGGCTAAAACTCAGATTCTTCAACGCCCCGACGTTCTCGATAATCTGCTCCGGCCGGCTCGCGCCGATCAGCGCCGAGGTCACCCGTGGGTCACGCAGGGTCCAGGCCAGCGCCAGTTGCGCCAGACTCTGGCCGCGGCGTTTGGCGATCTCGTTCAGCGCACGCACATGCGCGATGTTGGCATCGGACAGGTGCGAAGCCTGCAACGAACCACCGCCTGGACGATTGACCCGCGCATCCGCCGGAACACCATTGAGGTACTTGTCAGTCAGCAAACCCTGAGCCAGCGGCGTGAAAGCGATGACGCCGGTACCGAGTTCTTCAGTGGTGTCGAGCAGGTCTTTTTCCACCCAGCGATTGAGCAGGTTGTACGCCGGCTGGTGAATCAGCAACGGTACTTTCCACTCGGCGAGTAGCGCCGCCATCTCACGGGTTTTCACCCCGGAATACGACGAGATACCGATGTACAAAGCCTTGCCCTGCTGCACTGCTGTAGCGAGGGCGCTGGCGGTTTCTTCCAGCGGGGTATCCGCGTCGAAACGGTGCGAATAAAAGATATCTACATAGTCCAGACCCAGGCGTTGCAGGCTCTGATCGAGGCTGGCCAGCACGTACTTGCGCGAACCGCCGCCCTGACCGTAAGGGCCGGGCCACATGTCCCAGCCGGCCTTGCTGGAAATGATCAGCTCATCGCGGTACTGCTTGAAATCTTCGCGCAGCAGGCGACCGAAGTTGATCTCGGCGCTGCCGTACGGCGGGCCGTAGTTGTTGGCCAGGTCGAAGTGGTTGATCCCCAGGTCGAACGCGGTACGCAGCAAGGCGCGCTGGGTATCGATCGGCGTGCTGTCGCCGAAGTTGTGCCACAGGCCCAGCGACAGCGCCGGCAGCACCAGACCGCTGCGTCCGACGCGGCGGTAAGGGATGGAGTCGTAGCGGTTTTCGGCAGCGGTGTAAGTCATCGAGTCCTCTCTTGTCTGTCTTGAAATGGGTGTCGACTTCATCGCTAGCAGGCTAGCTCCCACATTGGAATGCAGTCTCCTGTGGGAGCTAGCCTGCTAGCGATTGGGTGTTACACAAATCTGTTGCCGGGTCGAACAAGGCCGAGGTTCTCGCGCAAAGTCCGGCCTTCATACTCGGTTCTGAACAGCCCACGCCGCTGCAGTTCCGGGACAACGCCATTGGCGAAGTCTTCGAGCCCGCCCGGCAGGTGCGGCACCAACACGTTGAAGCCATCCGCCGCGCCCTGCTCGAACCATTCCTGCAAGCGGTCGGCAATCTGCGCAGGCGTGCCCACTACGCCGTAATGCCCGCGGCCGCCGGCGATCTTGCGGCCCAACCCTGCAAGCGTCAGGTTCTCCTGCCCCGCCAGTTCGGTCAGCAATTTCTGCCGACTTTGCTGGCCACTGTCGGTCAATGGCAACTCCGGCAGCGGCCCGTCCAATGGGTACTTCGACAAATCGAAGTTGCCCAGCATACGCCCAAGCAACGCGACGCCAACCTCGGGTTCGACTAATTGCTGAAACGTTTCATATTTTTCCTGTGCTTCGTCTTCTGTCCGCCCGACGACGACAAAAACACCGGGCATGATTTTCAGCGACTCAGCGCTGCGTCCGTATTTGGGCAAGCGTTCCTTGAGGTCAGCGTAAAACGCCTGCGCACCTGCCAATGAGGGCTGCGCAGTGAACACCACTTCAGCGGTCTGCGCCGCCAGTTCACGACCGGTCTCGGACGAGCCGGCCTGCACGACCACCGGCTGACCTTGCGGCGAACGCGCAATGTTCAACGGCCCCTTTACCCGAAAATGTTCACCGACATGATCCAGAACGTGAAGCTTCGAAGGGTCGTAATACGCGCCGCTAGCCTTGTCACGCAGGAAAGCATCGTCGTCCCAACTGTCCCAGAGCCCGGTCACTACCTGATGAAACTCGCGAGCTCGGCTGTAACGTTCGGCGTGGCCGATGTGTTCATCACGACCGAAATTCAGCGCTTCGGCGGCGTTATCCGAAGTCACCAGATTCCAACCGGCACGGCCGCCGGACAGGTGATCGAGAGAGGCGAATTTTCGGGCGACGTGATAGGGCTCGTTGTAGCTGGTGGTTGCCGTGGCGATCAGGCCGATGTGCTCGGTGACCGCACTGAGCGCCGAGAGCAACGTCAACGGCTCGAAGTGATCGGAACGCGCCATGCGACTGGCGATGTCCTGTGTCGGCGCGGCCACGCTGTCGGCGACGAACAGCGCATCGAACTTCGCCGCCTCGGCAATCTGCGCCAGCCGTTTGTAGTGGGCGAAATCCAGCCCGGCATTGGCCGGCACATCAGGATGACGCCACGCCGCAACATGGTGCCCGGTGGCCATTAGGAACGCGCCTAGTTTCAACTGTCTGCTCATCTCAGAAATCCTTGCGCAATTGCACGCCGAAGTAGCGTTCGTCATCCCGTGGCACAGCGCGATAGATATAGTTGCCGCCGCTGGCGAGCAGGGGTGAGTAAGACTTGTCGGCGAGATTCTTGCCGAGCAATGCGACGCGCCAGCCGTTGCTGTAATCGGCGAGCGCCACGCTGGCATTCCAGATCCCGTAGGCGCCCTGCTTGGTGTCGGCGTTCTGGCTGATGTCGTACTGCACTTCGCTTTGCCAGCTATAGTCGGTACCGAGTTCGATATCCAGGCCGTTATCCAGCGGGATCGTATAGTCGGCACGCACGTAGCTTTTCCAGTCCGGACTGAACGGCAGCGGTTTGCCATTGACGTTGCACGACGCCGCCGCGCCCGCCGGGCAAGCGAACTCAACGATGCGTGCGCGGGTGTAGGCCAGCGCTCCGGAGAACTTCAATTGCTGGGTGGCCTGCAAGGCATAGTCGAGTTCGACGCCTTCAGTGCTGACGCTGCCGGCGTTGATCAGACGCGTCACCACTTGCCCGGCGACGGTGTCGAAGAAGTTGGCCTGATAGTTGTCGTAGTCGCTGTGGAAAATCGCCAGGTTGGTGGTCAGGCGATTATTCCAGCTCGTCGCTTTGATACCGGCCTCCCAAGTGTTGGACGTCTCGGGTTTGAGTGCTTCGGTGTCGCGCGGCTGCATATTGAAAAACACGTTGTAGGCCGGGCCTTTGTAGCCGCGTGAGTAGGTCAGATAAGTGGTGACCGCATCGCTCAGGTCGTATTGCACACCGAGGCGGCCGGACCAGCCATCCTCGTCCACTGAACCGGAACTGCTGGTGGCTGGCTGAATGCCGCTGACCGTGGTCGCCGAAGTGGAGACGCGGCGGTGATCGTATTCCAGATCATCGTGGGTGTAGCGCAGCCCGGCGATGCCGCGAAAGTCCGAAGTGAAGTTCAGCGTGCTCTCGCCAAACGCTGCGTAGCTGTCGCTGGTGGTGCTGTAATTGGCGATACCGCGGTCGGTGCGCGCGGTGGTCGTCAGCGTGCGCTGATAAGTCTCGTCGTCCTTGCCATGCATATAGAACAGGCCGCCGACATATTCGAGGAACTCGCCTTTCGGTGAGGCCAGACGCAGCTCCTGGGAGTATTGATCGAAGGCCAGATCGCCCTTGTCCGCTGTGCCGGGAAACGCCGCTGTTACTGTGCCGAGACGGTCGCCATCCTGATATTGGGTGTTGTCCCAGCCGCGCCATGCGGTGATCGAAGTCAGGGTGTAATCGCCGAGTTGCCAGTCGAGTTGGCCGGACAGGCCCTTGTTGGTGTCTTCGACGTGGGTACGAGTATCGGTGTTGATATCGCGATTGTGGCTGGTCGCGCTGACCGGGCTCAGCGCGTTGGCGAAGGCCGGGGTCAGGGATTTGCTGACCACGCCGTTGGGGGCGTCGTCGTGGGACTGCATGTAGTCGGCGATCAGCGTGAAAGTAACGTCATCGTTCGGCGTGAATTCCAGTTTGCCGCGCACGCCGCGATGGTTGTAACCGTTGACCTCCTGGCCATTGTGTTGGTTATCGACGTTACCGTCGTAGCTGCCGAACAGCGTGCTGATCGAGCCCTTCAAGGTGTCCGGAATCAGACTGCCGCCAATGCCGAAACGGCTGCGGCTTTCGTTGCCGCTGTAGTACGACTGATCGATGTAGCCGTGGGTCTCGGCAGTCGGCGCCTTACTGGTGATATTGAGCACGCCGGCCGAGGCGTTCTTGCCGAACAACGTGCCCTGCGGGCCGCGCAAGACTTCGACGCGCTCCAGATCGAGCAGATCAAGTGTGGACTGGCCGGGCCGCGCATACACCACGCCGTCGATCACCGTGGCCACGGTCGGTTCGACGCCGGGAGAGGTGGAAATAGTACCGACGCCACGCACGAACAACGAGGTGTCCTTGTTCGATGCCCCGGTACGAAAGTTCAGCGACGGCACCTGCTGGACGATGCTCGCCACGCCGTTGCGATTATCTCTTTCCAGCTGTTCGCCATCGATCACCGAGACCGCGACCGGAACCTTTTGCAGCGACTCTTCGCGACGGGTGGCGGTCACCGTGACGGATTTGAGGGTCGGCTCTTGATCCGTGCTGTCAGCCGCAAAAGCATCGGCCAGCGGCAACGCCGCCAGCCCGGTAAACAGCCAGCCCGCAGCGCGAATCGATTGCGCCAGTTTGTGTGTCGCCCCAGGAATGTTGTGCATGGTGTGCCCGCTCGAAAATGCCCCTGAACCGCTGCCGTTCTGCGACGACAGCGCCTGTATCGGTGTCTTGGGCATTCGCTCGAGCGAGTAGCAGACAAAGCGCTTTGTTAGCGCTAACATCGCCAGTATCGGCAAGCTCTGCATAGAGCGTCCAATACTGAAAAATTACTTTTATATGCGATTTGGTTTTGACAAAGGATTGAGCCTTGAACGATCAAAAGCCGCGCAAACGCCGTGGAGCCGGACGTGTGACGCTAAATGCGGTGGCGCGCCAGGCCGGTGTGTCAGCGATCACCGTCTCGCGTTATTTCAATCAGCCGGAACAGGTTTCGCCTGAGCGCCGCGAGCGCATTGCTGCGATCGTTGCCGAGTTGGGTTACGTGCCGAATCTGGTGGCCGGCGGCCTGGCCTCGGCGCGAGGGAAAATCGTCGGCATGGTGATCCCGAACATCTCCGGGCCAATCTTCGCCAACACCATTCAAGGCTTCAGTGACACCCTCAGCCGTCACGGTTATCAACTGCTACTGGCATCGAGTTATTTCAGTACCGAGCAGGAAGAAAACGCCGTGCGGGCGTTTCTCGGCTGGTCGCCGGCAGCGCTGGTGCTGACCAGTCACTTTCACAGCGCGGGAACCGAAAAGATGATCGCCGAGGCGGATATTCCGGTGATTGAAACCTGGGATTACCAGCCGGAACGCGAGCCGATGCAGATCGGGTTTTCCCACGTTGAAGTCGGCGTCAGCGCCGCGCGATATCTGCACGGCAAAGGTTATCGGCGCATCGCCTTCGTGCAGAACAGCGCACCGGGCGACCTCAGTGCGCTGGAGCGGCGCGATGGTTATGCCGCGACGATGCTTGAGTCGGGATTGACGCCTTGGGTGTTTGCCCCGGATGCCGACCGTGCGCCATTCGAGGCGGGCAAGCAGGCTATGGAAGCGCTGATGAACGCCTCGCCACGCCCCGACGCGATCATCTTCGCCAACGATAACCTCGCCGCTGGCGGCCTGCTCGCCGGCCAACGCGCCGGCCTGAAAATCCCCGAAGACTGCGCCGTCCTCGGCTTCGGCGATTACCCTTTCGCCGAGATGCTTCTGCCGAGTCTGAGCACGATCAAACCACCGGCGCTGGAGATCGGCGTACTCGCGGCTATCCGAGTGCTGGAAAGTCTCGGGGTGTTGCCAGTCGAAGATGATGTGCAACGGCTGAATCTGTTGCAGTGCACAGTCATCGAACGTGAAAGCACCTGATCCACAAATCACTGTAGAACCTGCCGCAGGCTGCGAGCTTTTGAGCTGGTTTCTGAAAAACAAAGCCAAAATTCGCAGCCTGCTCCTACACAAGCTTTCTTTATGCTGACAATTCGCGCAGCGCAGCAGCCGCCAGAAACCCGGAGCGGGAACGGTAGCGCTGATCACGTCGGACAGTCTGATCAATACGCTCCAGCAGTTGCTCCGGCAGTGTGGCGTTGAAGCGCACCGACTTGCCGAAATAGGGAGTGATATCAAAGTCCACCACACCCCAGATTCCGCCTGCGTAATCCGGGTTGTCGAGATGGGCATCGATCTCCTGAACTCGAGGCAACGGTGCGCCATCTGCAACCAGCCCTTCATAGTGCAAGGCCAGCGCTTCCTGAGTGTTTTCAAAAGCTTCGGCTACCGTAGCGCCTGCGGAGAAGCAGCCCGGTACATCCGGGACGATCACTCCGTAGTCTGAGTCGGCATCCTTGTGCAGAACGACCGGGAATTTCATGTAAGTGAATCCTTCCTCTGACATGTCCATTAAAGGACTTTCGTTTCCAATATCGGGCTTCATTTCAAACCCGCCTGTTTCAAAATACTGTTGATCGTCCCCTTGGGAAGATCAGAATCCGGATGCTTGATCGTCACCCTCCCTGGCTTGCACGGATGTTTGTATTGGTGGTGACTGCCCTTCACCGCAACCAGATACCAACCATCCTCCTCGATCATCCTGATCATTTCTCGACTGCGCATTTCCTATGCCCTTTTCGACAACGACGATCGCGCACTTTAGGGCCAAAATATGCATCGTGATACACACCATACACACTCAGATAAATATTAGTCGATCAAAGAAAACACGCCTGCGCTGAGGACCAACGGCGGGATGAATTGACTATGCTCAAGGAAACACCGGGCTGGCCCTATCGCGGGCAAGCCCGCCCCCACAGGGATTGCCGTCGTTCACAGTTCTTGTATTCACACAAAAACCTGTGGGAGCGGGCTTGCCCGCGAAGGCGTCAGACCCGTCGACAGATATCCAGCAGGCAGAACCCATCATGCACACCGCAATCATCATCTTCTTCGGCCTGGTCCTGCTCGCCCTGATGCTCTACATCGGCGAACGCATCGGCTTCAGCCGGCAGACCATGGCCTACAGCTTCGCCGCGCTGTGGCTGGCGTTGACGGTGATTAATGGCGCGGTCGGCGTGGTGCACGCCGGTCAGCCGTTGGGCTCGGAATTGGTGGTCGGCAGCGCGGTGTTTGGTGTGCCGATGGCAGCGATGGTGTTGTTCATGGTGCTGAGCGCCGAGTCGTAAAACGTCCCGACGCTCAGCTCCCGATCAACGCACCAGATGCAGGAACTGCATGTGGCGTTCGTACTGGTCGAGGATGTCGTTGATGATCTGCTCTTTGGTATAGCCGACCAGATCGTAATCCTGACTGCCTTCGCTCAGGTGCACTTCGGCACGATAGTAGCGGCGATTGTTGAGCTGCTTCGAGCCCATGCCTCCGCGCGCAAATGACGGCGTGAAGTAGCCGCGCATCTGCACCTGATAAACGAACGGATGCTGCTCGCCGTGGCCAATTTCCAGGCTGACGCTGTCGTTCACCGGGTCCGGCTGCGCGACCACATTCAGGCCTTTCTCGACGAACACCGCCGTCACTTCTTCAATCGCCGGACGCACCGTGGTGTCCATGAAACGGTACACCTCGTCCCGCGACGGGAAGTGCACGGCCTGACTCAGACGCTGACGCCAGCCGCCCGTGCCACGTCGCGAACCCGAAACCGGTGCCAGCGAATGCAGTTGCGCGATCTGTTTCTGCGACTCCAGATAGAACGCCTTGTGCAGGCCCCACATCATCAGCAGCAGGATCAGCGAGAACGGCAACGAGGTCAGCACCACCGCTGACTTCAGCGCATCGATGCTGCCAGAGAACAGCAGCGCACTGGTGATCAGTGCGGTCATCGCACCCCAGAACACCCGCAGCCACTTCGGGCCGTCTTCATCCGGGTTACCACCCTTGGCCGACAGCGTCGAAAGCACCACCGTGCCGGAGTCGGCCGAAGTGACGAAGAACACGAAGCTGATAAACACCGTCACGGCGATGACGGTCTTGCTCCATGGATAGGTTTCCAGCAGCAGATAAATACTCATCGACGGATTGTCGAGGGCTGACATGCCCAGTGCCGACATGCCGTGGTTGAGCACTTGATCGATGGCGCTGTTGCCGAAAATCGACATCCACGCCAGGGTGAAACCGAGCGGAATCAACAGCACGCCGAAGACGAATTCACGGATGGTCCGGCCACGGGAAATCCGTGCGATGAACAGCCCCACAAACGGCGACCATGCAATCCACCAGGCCCAATAGAACACCGTCCAGCCGCCAAGCCAGTCGCTTGGCTTGTCGTAGGCGTACAGGTCGAAACTCTTCATCGGCAATGCGCCGAGGTAGTCGCCAATGTTCTGGATCAGGGTATTGAGCAGGTGTTGCGTAGGCCCGGCGAACAACACGAACAGCAGCAGCGCACAGGCCAGCAGCATGTTGATGTCGGACATCACCCGCACGCCCTTATCGACACCGGAGACCGCAACGATGATCGCCGCGCCCATCATCAGCGTGATCAGGCCGACCTGAATCCACTGGGTGTGAGCGATGCCGAACAGGTAGTCGAGACCGGAGTTGAGGTGCAATACGCCGAAGCCCATGTCGGCACCGAGACCGAACACCGTGGCGATGATGCCGAAGCCGTCCACCGCGTAGCCGATCGGGCCGTTGATGCGTTTGCCGATCAACGGATACAGCGCCGAACGCAACGCCAGCGGCAGGTTATGCCGGTAAGCGAAATAGGCCAGCGCCATGCCGACGAAGGCGAACACGCCCCAGCCGTGCAGGCCCCAATGCAGAAACAGAATCTGCATCGCCTGACGCGCCGCATCCGCGGTGCCGGCCTCGCCTTGCGGCGGCTGCAGCATGTGGGTCAGCGGCTCGGAGACGCAGAAGAAAAACAGCGTAATGCTGATCCCGGCGGCGAACAGCATGCCGGCCCAGGACAGATAACTGAATTCGGGTTCGTCGTGGTCGGCACCGAGCTTTATCTTGCCGTAGCCCGATAACGCGGTGACCACCACGAAGACCAGATACAGGGTCATCGCGAGCATGTAGTACCAGCCGACCGTGTTGGCCGCCCAGTTTTGCGCTTCCAGAAGCCAGGCACCGGCCTGTTCCGGCATGGCAATGACGACGATACCGAACAGCAGAATGACCGTCGCGGCAAAGTAGAACACCGGCGGATTCATGCGTACCAGACCGCTGGCGGGGGTGGACGATGCACTCATGAAAGGTGCACCTCAAGGGGTTGGAAAATGGCTGAAATGATCGGACTCAGCAAAGGCAAGCCTCCTGTTGTGAGCGGGCAGCGAACCACCGGTTTAACTTGAATGAACGTTCAAGTTAAACATGGATAGGGCGCTAAGGACTAATCGCACGGCCAAGCGGTAGTTTTCCTACGCTAGCTCAAGGAGGGGTATGACGCTGGTTTTGGCAGATTCGTTCAATGGTGAATTGGCTGAATGCCATTATCTCGATTCGACTTGAAAACCATTCGCGAGCAAGCTCGCTCCCACAATGGAACGCATTCCAAATGTGGGAGCGAGCCTGCTCGCGAAGAGGCCAGATGCAGCAACACAGATTTAAAGGGTTACTTCTGCGTCCCGTCATCATGCTGCAAGTTGGCCTGGGTCAGATTGCTCCCCGCCGGCACGCTGCGCGTCAGCCACACATTGCCGCCGATGGTCGAACCCTGGCCGATGGTGATCCGCCCGAGAATGGTCGCCCCGGCATAAATCACCACGTCATCTTCGACAATCGGATGTCGTGGATGGCCCTTCTGCAACTGCCCGTCTTCATCCGCCGGGAAGCGCTTGGCGCCTAACGTCACAGCCTGATAAATCCGCACCCGCTCGCCGATGATCGCTGTCTCGCCGATCACCACACCTGTCCCGTGATCAATGAAGAAGCTACGACCGATCTGCGCCCCCGGGTGAATATCGATACCGGTAGCCGAGTGCGCAATTTCCGCGCTGATCCGCGCCAGCAGCGGCAATCCGGCACGGTACAAATGGTGCGCCAGACGATGGTGAATCACCGCCAGAATCCCCGGATAGCACAGCAGCACTTCATCGACACTGCGTGCCGCCGGATCGCCGTGATAGGCCGCCAATACATCGGTGTCGAGCAGACTGCGCAGCCCCGGCAACGCCAGTGCGAAATCCTGAATGATGCGGATCGCCCGCGCTTCGACTTCGGTATCAGCCTGCTCGGTATGCCGGGCGACATAACGCAGTTCAAGACGCGCCTGCGCCAACAAGGCATTCAGCGAGGTGTCGAGGGTGTGGCCGACGTAGAAATCCTCACTCTCTTCACGCAAATCCACCGGGCCCAATCGCATCGGGAACAGCGCGCCGCACAAGGCTTCGAGAATCTCCGCCATCGCAGCTCGCGACGGTAACTCGCGGCCTCCCTGCTCGCCGCTGGCCCGGCCATTTTGTGCGCGCCACTGATCCCGCGCACTGCGTAGCTGGCTGACGATGGTCTGCAATTGCCAATGGCTGGAACGCTCGCTCACGGTAAAGACTCCTCACGGGCGGCCGGACTGTCTGGCCGCGTCAACGGCGCCTACTTTACGGCATGGCCGTGAAGGCGAATTAAGAACCGATAGTGCTGGCCTCAGTTCATTTGGCTATAAGCGATTGACGGTTGCCCCGATAAATCGGCGTGCCTATAGTCCTGAGATCTTCCTCCGCCAGTACGGACTCATGATCAAACAACAGCTGGAACGCTTTAACCGTCTCGAACTGCTCGGCCAACCCACGCCTCTGGAAAAACTCGAACGCCTGTCCACCTGGCTCGGTCGCGAGGTGTACATCAAGCGCGATGACCTGACGCCGCTGGCCATGGGCGGCAACAAGCTGCGCAAACTCGAATACCTCGCCGCCGATGCGTTGGCGCAAGGTGCCGACACGCTGATCACTGCCGGTGCGCTGCAATCGAACCACGTCCGCCAGACCGCCGCGCTGGCAGCGAAACTGGGCCTCGGCTGCGTCGCCCTGCTGGAAAATCCGCTGGGCACCGACGACAGTGATTACACCGGCAACGGCAATCGCCTGCTGCTGGATCTGTTCGATACCAAGGTCGAACTGGTGGAAAACCTCGATAACGCCGACGAGCAACTGGCCGCCCTCGCCGTGCGCCTGCGCAACAACGGCAAGAAACCGTATCTGGTGCCAATCGGTGGTTCGAACGCACTCGGTGCTCTGGGTTACGTGCGTGCCGGGCTGGAACTCTCCGAGCAGATCAAGGACACCGGCCTGACATTTTCCGCCGTGGTGCTGGCCTCGGGCAGTGCCGGTACCCACAGCGGTCTGGCGCTGGCCCTGAGCGAAGCCTTGCCGCAATTGCCGGTGATCGGCGTGACCGTATCGCGCAGCGAAGAGGATCAGCGTCCGAAAGTCCAGGGCCTCGCCGAACGTACTGCCGATCTGCTGGGCGTGAAGTTGCCGTCTGGGTTCAAGGTCGAGTTGTGGGACGAGTATTTCGGCCCGCGTTATGGCGAACCAAATGCCGGGACGCTGGCGGCGGTGAAACTGCTGGCGAGTCAGGAAGGTCTGCTGCTTGATCCGGTTTATACCGGCAAGGCCATGGCCGGGATGCTCGACGGGATTGGCCGTGGGCGGTTTGACGAGGGGCCGATCATCTTCTTGCATACCGGCGGGGCGCCGGCGTTGTTTGCCTATAAAGACTCACTGTCGAGCTGATCCTTGAGATAGCAGAAACCCTTGTGGCGAGGGGATTCATCCCCGTTGGGTCGCGGAGCGGCCCCCAGCGTTCTTCAATGCAGGTGTAGTCGCATGGTTTTGCGACTGCTGCGCAGCCGGACGGGGATAAATCCCCTCACCACAATAGAAACGCGACATATTCCAATAAAGAATATCAATTTAAATATTAAGTATTTTCAAGTCTAACGAAGACATCATATAGTCTCGCCGCAGGCGAATTTCGCGAGAGACGCATAAGCTGCTTTAGGGCACGATGACGCAGTCATTAGAATCGCGATTTCGCCAACTTCCTTAAGCGTCTTCCATAAGAAAACACAGGGGCTTGTCATGAATTTTTCCGCACTACGTCGCAATCTGCTGGTAGGTTCGCTGGGCCTGGCGCTGAGCGCCGGCCTGATCAGCCAGGCAGTCGCCGGTGAGCAGCTGCAACAGATCAAGGACAAAGGCGTTATCAACGTCGGCCTGGAAGGCACTTATCCACCGTTCAGCTTCGTTGATGCCGACGGTAAATTGTCCGGTTTCGAAGTCGAGCTGTCCGAAGCCCTGGCGCAAAAACTCGGTGTCAAAGCCAAGGTTCAGCCGACCAAGTGGGACGGTATCCTCGCCGCGCTGGAATCCAAGCGTCTGGACATCGTGGTCAACCAGGTGACCATCTCCGACGAGCGCAAGAAGAAGTATGACTTCTCCGAACCGTACACCGTCTCCGGGATTCAGGCGCTGGTGCTGAAGAGCAAAGAAGCCGCGCTGAACATCAAGACCGCCGCTGACCTGTCCGGCAAGAAAGTCGGTGTAGGCCTGGGTACCAACTACGAACAATGGGTCCGCGCAAACGTGCTGGGCGCTGACGTGCGTACCTACGACGATGATCCGACCAAGTTCGCCGACCTGAACAACGGCCGTACCGACGCCATCCTGATCGACCGTCTGGCCGCGCTTGAATACGCCAAGAAAGCCCCGAAAACCGTAGCCGCCGGCGAAGCCTTCTCGCGTCAGGAATCCGGTATCGCCGTGCGCAAAGGCGAGCCTGAACTGCTGGCAGCCCTGAACAAAGCCCTCGACGAACTGCGTGCTGACGGCACTCTTGAAAAGCTGTCGAAGAAATACTTCAACGCAGACGTCACTAAATAATGGAAGAAGCTTTCCAACTCGCACTGGACTCCGCGCCCTTTCTGCTCAAGGGCGCGTACTTCACGGTAGTCCTCAGCCTCGGCGGCATGTTCTTCGGCTTGGTGCTGGGCTTTGGCCTGGCATTGATGCGCCTGTCGCGCTTCAAATCGGTGAGCTGGCTGGCCCGCATCTACGTGTCGTTCTTTCGCGGCACGCCGTTGCTGGTGCAACTGTTCGTGATCTATTACGGCTTGCCGCAATTGGGTGTCGAACTTGATCCGCTACCAGCGGCACTGATCGGCTTCTCGCTGAACATGGCTGCCTACGCCTGTGAAATTCTCCGCGCCGCGATCAGCTCGATCGAACGCGGTCAGTGGGAAGCCGCTGCGAGCATCGGCATGACCCGTGCGCAGACTTTGCGTCGGGCCATCCTGCCGCAAGCCATGCGCACGGCTTTGCCGCCGCTGGGCAACAGCTTCATTTCGCTGGTCAAGGACACTGCGCTGGCTGCCACCATTCAGGTGCCGGAACTGTTCCGTCAGGCGCAGCTAATTACCGCCCGGACTTTCGAAGTCTTCACCATGTATCTTGCCGCCGCGCTGATCTACTGGATTCTGGCCACGGTGCTTTCGCACTTCCAGAACAAGTTGGAAGAGCGGGTCAATCGGCATGACCAGGAGTCCTGACCCCATGATTGTCGTGGAAAAACTGACCAAGCAATTCAAGAATCAGGTCGTGCTCAACGGCATCGATCTTGAGGTCAAGGAAGGTGAGGTGGTCGCGATCATCGGCCCCAGCGGTTCGGGCAAGACGACCTTCCTGCGCTGCCTGAACTTCCTCGAACAACCCACCAGCGGCCGGATCAAGGTCGGCGATATCGAGATCGATACCAGCCGCCCGTTGAACCAGCAGCAGAGTCTGGTGCGTAACCTGCGCCAGCACGTGGGCTTCGTGTTCCAGAACTTCAACCTGTTCCCTCACCGCACCGCACTGGAAAACGTCATCGAAGGGCCGATCGTGGTCAAGAAGATGCCGCGCGAGCAAGCCATTGCTCTGGGCAAGAAGCTGCTGACCAAGGTTGGTCTAACGGGCAAGGAAGATGCTTATCCGCGTCGTCTTTCCGGTGGTCAGCAACAGCGCGTGGCGATAGCCCGGGCACTGGCGATGGAGCCGGAAGTGATCCTGTTCGATGAGCCGACTTCGGCGCTCGATCCGGAACTGGTCGGTGAAGTGCTGGCGACCATTCGCGGTCTCGCCGAAGAGAAACGCACCATGGTGATCGTCACTCACGAAATGGGTTTTGCCCGTGACGTGGCCAACCGTGTGGTGTTTTTCGATAAGGGTGTGATCGTCGAGCAAGGTGAAGCCAAGGCATTGTTTGCCAATCCGAAAGAAGAGCGTACGAAACAGTTTCTCAGCAAGTTTTTGAATCACGCCTGAAAACTTTCACTGCAACACCCGTTAACTTCCACGGATGGAAGTTACACCTTCTTCGCCTTACAACTTCCCCTTTCAACATAATCAAACCATTCGTGTCCAATGCGGTACATATATATGTTCTGCAACAGATAGAATCCGCCCAAAAAAAACCGCCACCTACAACAGTGGCATTCGATAACCCAAGTATTTTAAAGGTCGAAAACCCTCGAGATACGTAGTTCCAATCGGCAGCCGGCCTAAGCCTAATGCCTAACAAGCGTAGGAAATTTCTGATTGATCCGTAATTCAAGGATTAACTAACCCGCTCTATTGACTCCCCTTCCCGCACACTCTTATCTAGTCGCCAACCGGCGTCCATTCCAATAAACAGACCTGTATTAAACCCGAACAAAAGTTTGCGAGTTTATTGCCTGACAATTCACGCCTTTTTTTTCAGAAACGGACTTCGCTGCGACGCTTCAAGGAGAGAAACCGATGACCCACACTTCGCATACCCCCGAACTGGCAGCGCCGAGCCTGGCGCCAGCGCAAAAAAACGGCATCAACCTCGCGGCCGCCGCGCATCTGCTGATCGACGTCATGCCCTACCCCGACATGGACGTCGGCGACGTGATCGAACTGTTCTGGAACAGCTGCTACGTCGCTTCTCGCGTGCTGAGCGCCGAAGACGTTTCGACATCGATCAGCCTGCGGGTGCCAGAGAGCTTCATCGCCAGCGGCGCTGCGCAGATCCACTACCGTGTCATGCAAATCGGCCAAGAGCCGGCGTTGTCGGCCACAACTGCGGTGCAGGTCAAACTCGATTGCCCCGGTGGCCAGCCATCCACTTTGAGCAGTGACGAAAACCAGCAACTGGCGCCAGTGACGCTGCCCGACACGATCCGCCGCCAGGGCGTGAACCCGAACCAGATCAAGCGCGGTGTTCCGCTGACCATCGAGCCCTATGTGAACATGGCCGAGGACGACGAAATCACCTTGCGCTGGGGCGATGTGCGCATGGATCTGCCACGCATTACGGCAGCGGATATCGGACAGACGATTCAGGTCTGGGTGCCCTCGGCGATCATCGTCGAGGGCGGTGAGGATCTGCGGCTGGACGTGACTTATTGCATCCTCGACCGGGTCGGCAACAACTCGCGCTGGGCACCTGCTCGGACAGTGAAAATCGGCTGTGGCAATCCTTATCTGAAAGTGCCGTTGCGACCACAACTGAAAGCCGCCGAAACCCTCAAGAACTGAACATTCCCCTGTGGCAAGGGAGCTTCTGTGGTGAGGGGATTTATCCCCGTTGGGTTGCGAAGCGACCCCGGAAACGGGACTGCTGCGCAGTCCAACGGGGATAAATCCCCTCACCACAGGTTCGCGTTCACACACCAGACAAGTTCTTAACCAACCAGACCATCACCCCTTCTATACATATTCCTAAAAGTTAGTTTATTTAATATTTATACGCGCTTAGGGTATATGCACCGGACCACCGGACATTCTTGTTTTCGTTCGCCGCACTGATTGCGGCGTTTTTCATGAGATGTGAGGTAGGTATGGTCCGGAACACAATCACCCCAGTGCAGATCGCCAGGGCATTGCGTGCAGCCAAGGAGCGGCACTGATGTCCAGTCTGGCAGACGCAAACGTTCAGAGTGATCTGGACATCGCCCCGCTGTTGTTGCCCGCGCAGGTTTTGCGCAACGACGCGCAAGCCATCAAGGCTGCTCACGATCTGGCGCAAGTCGCCCGTGTACAGGCCGCCAAACGTGACCGCCAGCGCAAACTACCGTGGTCGGAAATCGAACAGTTCACCCGTAGCGGTCTGGGCAGCATTGCCATCCCGCGCGAATACGGTGGCCCGCAGGTTTCCTTCGTTACTTTGGCCGAGGTGTTCGCGATCATTTCCGCCGCCGATCCGGCGCTTGGGCAGATCCCGCAGAACCAGTTCGGCATCATCAATCTGGTGCTCGGCAGCGCCACCGAGGAACAGAAAAAACAGCTGTTCCAGAGCGTGCTCGAAGGCTGGCGCATCGGTAATGCCGGGCCTGAACGCGGCACCAAAAACACCCTCGAACTGAAAGCGCGAATCACCGCTGACGGCGATGACTACGTGATCAACGGCCAGAAGTTTTATTCGACCGGCGCGCTGTTTGCGCACTGGGTCGCGGTGAAGGCACTCAACGATGACGGCAAGCAAGTGCTGGCCTTCGTCCGCCGTGGCACCCCGGGACTGCGCATCGTTGATGACTGGTCGGGCTTCGGCCAGCGCACCACCGCCAGCGGCACGATTTTGCTGAACAACGTGCGCGTCGAATCAAGCCTTGTCGTCGACAACTGGAAGATCAACGAAAGCCCCAACACCCAAGGCGCAGTGTCGCAGCTGATTCAGGCGGCCATCGACGCCGGCATCGCCCGTGGCGCCATCGACGACGCCATCCACTTCGTCAAAACCCGCGCCCGCCCGTGGATCGACGCCAAGGTCGAGCGCGCCAGCGATGACCTGTACGTGATCGCCGATATCGGCAAACTGAAAATCGAACTGCACGCCGCTGAAGCGCTGCTGCGCAAGGCCGGGCAAGTGCTCGATCAAGTGCATGCCGCACCGCTGACCGCCGAATCGGCCGCCCGCGCCTCGATTGCCGTGGCCGAAGCCAAAGTGCTGACCACCGAAATCTCTTTGCTCGCCAGCGAAAAGCTTTTCGAGCTGGCCGGCAGCCGCGCCACCCTCGCCGAATTCAACCTCGACCGCCACTGGCGCAACGCCCGGGTGCACACCCTGCACGACCCGGTGCGCTGGAAATATCACGCGGTTGGCGCCTATCGCCTGAACGGTACTTTGCCGGCTCGCCATTCCTGGATTTGACAACCAGAACACTTTTGACCAGATCTCTGGAGAAACACATGACAATTTCTCAACACGTCGCGGTCATCACCAGCGACGAACAAGCCCTGATCGTCGCCAGCGACCTGGCCGAAGATTTCAAACGTGACAGCGCCGTACGCGACCGTGAGCGCCGCTTGCCACTGCCGGAGCTGGACGTGTTTTCCCGCTCGGGCCTGTGGGGCATCAGCGTGCCCAAGGAATACGGCGGCGCCGGCGTGTCCAACGTGACCCTGGCCAAAGTCATCGCGCTGATCGCTCAGGCGGATGGCTCCCTCGGGCAGATTCCACAGAATCATTTTTATGCGCTCGAAGTGCTGCGAGTGAACGGCAGCCATGCGCAGAAACAACGGCTGTACGCCGAGGTCCTCGCCGGTCAGCGCTTCGGCAATGCGCTGGCGGAACTGGGTACCAAAACCGCTCACGACCGTGTCACCAGCCTCAAGCGCGATGGCGATGGCTATCGCATCAACGGTCGCAAGTTCTACGCGACCGGGGCGATCTACGCCCAGCGCATCCCGACCTCGGTGGTCGATGAAAACGGCGTGCAGCAACTGGCCTTCGTCCCGCGTGACAGCAAAGGTCTGACCGTGATCGACGACTGGAGCGGCTTCGGCCAGCGCACCACCGGCAGCGGTTCCGTAGTGTTCGAAGACGTCTACGTCGCGGCTGAAGATGTGCTGCCATTCCAAAGCGCGTTCGAGCGTCCAACCACCGTCGGCCCGCTCGCGCAGATTCTGCACGCCGCCATCGACACCGGCATCGCCCGCGCAGCTTACGAAGATGCCCTGCACTTTGTACGCAGCAAAACTCGCCCGTGGATCGACTCCGGCAATGACAAGGCCACTGAAGATCCGTTGACCCTGAAGAGCTTCGGCCACTTGAGTATTCGTCTGCACGCCACCGAAGCCTTGCTCGAACGCGCCGGGGAATTCCTCGACGTCGCGCAAGCCGAACCGAATGCCGAGACCGTTGCGGCGGCCTCGATTGCCGTCGCCGAAGTACGGGCGATCAGCACCGAAATTTCCCTGGCCGCCGGCAGCACTTTGTTCGAACTGGCCGGCAGTCAGGCCACCCTGATTGAACACGGCCTCGACCGCCACTGGCGCAACGCTCGCGTGCACACCCTGCACGACCCGGTGCGCTGGAAGTATCACGCGGTGGGCAATTATTACCTCAACGATGAAAACCCTCCGCTGCGGGGGACCATCTAATGGCCGCTGCGAAAAAGAAGATTCTGCTCAACGCGTTCAACATGAACTGCATCGGCCACATCAACCATGGACTGTGGACGCATCCGCGTGACACCTCGACGCGCTTCAACACGATTGAATACTGGACCGAACTGGCGCAATTGCTGGAGCGCGGGCTGTTTGACGGTTTGTTCATCGCCGACATCGTCGGCGTGTACGACGTCTATCAGGACTCGGTGGATGTGCCGCTGAAAGAGGCGATCCAGCTCCCGGTCAACGATCCGTTGCTGCTGGTTTCGGCGATGGCTGCGGTGACCAAAAACCTCGGCTTCGGCCTGACCGCCAACCTCACTTATGAGCCGCCGTATCTGTTCGCCCGACGCATGTCGACGCTCGATCATCTGAGTCGCGGCCGGGTCGGCTGGAACATCGTCACCGGTTATCTGGACAGCGCCGCGAAAGCCATGGGCATGCGTGAACAGGTCGAACACGACCGTCGCTACGATCAGGCCGACGAGTACCTGGAGGTGCTCTACAAACTCTGGGAAGGCAGTTGGGAAAACGGCGCGGTGCTCAACGATCCGCAGCGGCGGATCTACGCCCAGCCGGAAAAAGTGCACAAGGTCGAGCACAAGGGTGAGTTCTATCAGGTCGAGGGATATCACCTCTGCGAGCCTTCGCCGCAGCGCACGCCGGTGCTGTTTCAGGCCGGCAGTTCGGATCGCGGTTTGCTGTTCGCCGGACGTCACGCCGAGTGCGTGTTCATCAGCGGTCAGAACAAACCGTCGACCAAGGTGCAAGTGGATAAAGTGCGCGCCAGCGCGGTCGAGGCGGGTCGCAACCCCGAGGACATCAAGGTGTTCATGGGCCTCAACGTGATCGTCGGGGAAACCGAAGAAGCGGCGTGGGCCAAGCATGCCGAGTACCTGAGTTACGCCAGCGCCGAGGCCGGCGTGGCGCATTTTTCGGCATCCACCGGCATCGATTTTTCCCAGTATGAAATCGACGAACCGATCCAGTACGTGAAGAGCAACGCGATCCAGTCGGCGACGAAGAATCTGCAAAACAACGACTGGACCCGCCGCAAATTGCTGGAACAACACGCCCTCGGCGGGCGTTACATCACCGTGGTTGGCTCAGCCGAACAAGTGGCGGATGAACTGGAGTCGTGGATCGCTGAAACCGGCCTCGATGGCTTCAACCTGACTCGCATTGTTACCCCGGAAAGCTATGTGGATTTCATCGAACTGGTGATTCCGGAGCTGCAACGGCGTGGCTCGTACAAGACCGAGTACGACAACGGCAGCCTGCGCGAGAAGCTGTTTCACGGTGAAGCGCATCTGCCCGAGCAACACACCGGCGCCACTTACCGCCACTAAAAAGCATCGCTGGCAAGCCAGCTCCCACAGGTTTTGTGAGCACCATATATCCCTGTGGGAGCTGGCTTGCCAGCGATGAGGCCTGAACAGATACCACAAAATTCATGCACTGACTGGAACCCACCATGACCAAGAAACGCCTGTCCCTCCCAGTCAAAGCACTGGCCCTGGCCCTCGGCCTCTTCAGTTCGGCAGCCTTCGCCGCCGACGCCCCGCTGAAAATCGGCACCACCGCCGCCTTCGCCATTCCGCTGGAAGCCGCTGTCGAAGAAGCCTCCAAACAAGGCCTGAAAGTCGAGCTGGTGGAGTTCACCGACTGGATCGCACCCAACGTCAGCCTCGCTGCCGGCGATATCGACGTGAACTACTTCCAGCACATCCCGTTCCTCGAAAACGCCAAGGCTGCCGCCGGTTTTGATCTGGTGCCATTCGCTCCGGGGATCATCAACAACGTCGGCCTCTACTCGAAGAAATACAAAAGCTTCGACGAATTGCCTGAAGGCGCCAGCGTCGCCATCGCCAATGACCCGATCAACAGCGGTCGCGGCCTGCAACTGTTGGCCAAGGCCGGGCTGATCACCCTGAAACCGGGTGTCGGCTACAAGGCCACCGAAGAAGACATCATCGCCAACCCGAAGAAGATCAAAATCCTCCAGGTCGAAGCGGTGCAACTGGTGCGTGCCTATGACGATGCTGATCTGGTGCAGGGCTACCCGGCCTACATTCGTCTGGCGAAGACTTTCGATGCCGGTTCGGCACTGCTGTTCGACGGCCTCGACCACAAGGAATACGTGATCCAGTTCGTGATCCAGCCGAAAAGCAAAACCGATCCACGCCTGATCAAATTCGTCGACATCTACCAGCATTCCCCGGCCGTTCGCGCGGCTCTGGATAAGGCCCACGGCAAGCTGTACCAGGCCGGATGGGAAAGCTGAGCATGACGGCCGCGATCCAACGGCGACTGGATATTCCAGAGCCAAAGAATGCTGAACAAACCGAGCTGCACCCAGAGTTGAACCGCGCCCACGTGCGCTTCATTGGCTTGGGTAAAACCTACGAGGGCCGGCAAGGGCCGGTCGCCGCATTGCAAGGCATCGACCTGGCGATTCAGCGCGGGGAAGTGTTCGGCATCATCGGCCGCAGCGGCGCCGGCAAGTCGTCGCTGATCCGCACCATCAACCGCCTCGAACAACCCACCTCGGGCCGGGTGCTGATCGATCAAGTGGATATCGGTCAGTTCGATGAAGATCGCCTCGTGGCACTGCGCCGACGGATCGGCATGATCTTCCAGCACTTCAATCTGATGTCGGCCAAGACCGTGTGGCAGAACGTCGAGTTGCCACTGAAAGTTGCCGGCGTACCCAAGCAACAACGCGAACAAAAGGTTCGAGAACTGCTGGAACTGGTCGGTCTGCAAGACAAGCACAAGGCTTACCCGGCGCAGCTTTCCGGCGGGCAGAAACAGCGCGTCGGCATCGCCCGGGCGCTGGTGCATGACCCGGATATTCTGCTGTGCGACGAAGCCACTTCGGCCCTCGATCCAGAGACCACCCAGTCGATCCTCGGCCTGCTGCGCGAGATCAATAAACGCCTGGGCCTGACCATCGTGCTGATCACTCACGAAATGGCGGTGATCCGCGAAATCTGCGACCGCGTGGTGGTGTTGGAACACGGTCGCGTGGTCGAGCAAGGCCCGGTCTGGGAAGTGTTCGGCAACCCGCAACATGAAGTCAGCCAGACCTTGCTCGCGCCGCTACAACACGCGTTGCCGGAAGAGCTGAAAAGCCGTTTGCAGGTGCAATCGCCTTCGTTGGATGCGGCTGTGGTGTTGCGTTTGCAGTTCACCGGCAGTGCCAGTGATGAACCCGATCTGGCTGCACTGTTCGCGGCGCTGGGCGGTCGGGTGAAGTTGTTGCAAGGCGGCGTCGAACGGATTCAGGGCCATGCATTGGGGCAATTGCTGCTGGCGGTGAGCGGTTCGTCTTTCGCCGCCGAAGAATTGCGTCAGCGCGCCGCGCAGTGGGCGCAACGAGTGGAGGTATTGGGCTATGTGGTTTGATCGCTTGCTGCAGGGGTTTATCGACACGTTTTTGATGGTCGGCGTGTCGTCGCTGATCGCGTTGCTGGTGGGAATCCCGATGGCGGTGATTCTGGTCACCAGCGATAAGGGCGGGATCTATGAAGCGCCGGTGCTGAATCGCGCCCTGGGTGCATTCGTGAACCTGTTTCGTTCGATCCCGTTCCTGATTCTGATGGTGGCGCTGATCCCGTTTACACGGCTGATCGTTGGCACTACTTATGGCGTGTGGGCTGCGGTGGTTCCGCTGACGATTGCGGCCACGCCGTTTTTTGCGCGAATTGCCGAAGTCAGTCTGCGTGAGGTCGATCACGGCTTGGTCGAAGCCGCGCAAGCGATGGGTTGCCGACGCTGGCACATCGTCTGGCATGTGCTGCTGCCAGAAGCGCTGCCGGGGATTGTCGGCGGGTTCACCATCACCCTGGTGACGATGATTAATTCGTCGGCGATGGCCGGGGCGATTGGTGCCGGTGGATTGGGCGATATCGCTTACCGCTACGGGTATCAGCGTTTTGACAGCCAGATCATGTTGACGGTGATTGTGTTGCTGGTGGCGCTGGTCGCGGTGATTCAGCTGGGCGGGGATCGTCTGGCGCGAGGATTGAACAAGCGCTGAAGCAAAATCTCATCTACTCGGCAATTGCTATCGCTAGCAGGCTAGCTCCCACAGCTGGAATGCGTTTCCCTGTGGGAGCTAGCCTGCTAGCGATAGCGTATATTCGCCGAACCTCTATCTCCCGCGCAGCCCCGACCATGAAACAGACCCCGACCGATCTGGAACAGATCACCGCCACCACCCTCGGCCACTACAACTCGGTGGCCGAAGACTTCCGTGAAGGCACCCGCGATCACGATGTCAGCCAGAACATCGACGCGTTGTTGCGGCACATTCAAGGTGCAGCACCGTTCACTGTCCTCGATTTCGGCTGCGGGCCGGGGCGCGATTTGCAGACGTTCACCCGTATGGGCCACGTCGCAGTCGGGCTCGATGGTTCGCAGGAGTTTGCGCGGATGGCGCGTGAGGACAGCGGTTGCGAAGTCTTGCAGCAGGATTTTCTGAAGCTTGATCTTCCGGCTGAACGCTTCGACGGGATCTTTGCCAACGCGGTGTTGTTTCATGTGCCGTTGCAGGAACTGCCGCGAGTGCTCAAGCAGCTTCATGGCACGCTGAAACCCGGTGGCGTGTTATTCAGCTCGAATCCGCGTGGGGATAACCGTGAGGGCTGGAATGGGCCGCGTTATGGCTCGTATCACGACCTTGAGGCGTGGCGCGGGTTGCTGACGGCGGCGGGGTTTGTCGAGCTTGAGCATTACTTCCGGCCGGCGGGTTTGCCGCGGGAGCAGCAGCCCTGGTTGGCCAGCGTCTGGCGTAAATCTGTGTAGCCTGTGAGGACGCCATCGCTAGCAGGCTAGCTCCCACAGTAGGAGTTCATCTCGCCCCTGTGGAACCCAGCCTGTCACTGCTTAAACACATCTCCCTGTGGAAACCAGCCTGTCACTGCTGAAACATCTCTCCCTGTGGAGCCCAGCCTGTCACTGCTGAAACACATCTCCCTGTAGAAATCAGCCTGTCACTGCTGAAACACATCTCCCTGTGGAAATCAGCCTGTCACTGCTGAAACACATCTCCCTGTGGAACCCAGCCTGTCACTGCTGAAATACATCTCCCTGTGGAACCCAGCCTGTCACTGCTGAAACATCTCTCCCTGTGGAGCCCAGCCTGTCACTGCTGAAACACATCTCCCTGTGGAAATCAGCCTGTCACTGCTTAAACATGCCTCCCTCTGGAAACCAGCCTGTCACTGCTGAAACACATCTCCCTGTGGAACCCAGTCTTGCACTGCTGAAACATATCTCCCTGTGGAACCCAGCCTGTCACTGCTTAAACATCTCTCCCTGTGGAAACCAGCCTGTCACTGCTGAAACACATCTCCCTGTGGAAACCAGCCTGTCACTGCTGAAACATCTCTCCCTGTGGAAACCAGCCTGTCACTGCTGAAACACATCTCCCTGTGGAAACCAGCCTGTCACTGCTGAAACACATCTCCCTGTGGAAACCAGCCTGTCACTGCTGAAACACATCTCCCTGTGGAAACCAGCCTGTCACTGCTGAAACACATCTCCCTGTGGGACCCAGTCTTGCACTGCTGAAACACATCTCCCTGTGGGACCCAGTCTTGCACTGCTGAAACACATCTCCCTGTGGGACCCAGTCTTGCACTGCTGAAACACATCTCC
>NZ_JBIUXX010000007.1:127354-140468 GCF_044744235.1 Pseudomonas sp. NPDC087346 | reverse complement strand
CCTGTGGGAGCCAGTCTTGCACTGCTGAAACACATCTCCCTGTGGGAGCCAGCCTGCTGGCGATGAGCGCGAAGCGCTCGCTTTATGCCGCATCCTTCTTCGGCTCGCGAATCTTGTACCAGGCCACATACAGCGCCGGCAGAAACAGCAACGTCAACAACGTCGCCACCACAATCCCGCCAATCATCGCGTAAGCCATCGGCCCCCAGAACACTTCCCGGGCAATCGGGATCATGCCCATGCTCGCCGCCGCTGCGGTCAGCAGGATCGGTCGGCGCCGATGCTCCGTCGCCTCGACCACCGCATCCCACGGCGCATAACCCTTCTTCTCGAACTCGTCGATCTGCGTCACCAGAATCACCGAGTTGCGGATGATGATGCCGATCAGCGCCAGAATCCCGAGGATCGCCACGAAGCCCATCGGCGTACCGGTCGGCACCAGCGCCAGCACCACGCCAATCAGCCCCAGCGGCGCGACACTCGCCACCAGGAACATCTTCTGCACGCTGTGCAACTGGATCATCAGGAAGGTCGCCATCAAGAACAACATCAGCGGCAACACCTTGGCAATCGGTCCTTGGGCCTTGCCGCTTTCCTCGACTGTCCCGCCCGTGGCGACCTTGTAACCCACTGGCAATTTGGCAGCGAAGGCATCAATCGACGGCTTGAGCAATTTCACCAGATCGGTCGGCTGAATCTCATCGCGCACCGAGGCCTTGATGGTGATGGTCGGCAAACGGTCGCGACGCCACACCAGCGGTTGCTCCAGTTCATAACGCACGGTGGCGAATGCGAGCAACGGAATCGAAGTGCCGCCAGGCGTGACGATTTGCAGGTTCTGCAGGGTTTCCGGCGTACCACGTTCGGAGTCCACCGCCCGCCCGACCACGTTGATCAGGTAGATATCATCATCAACCTGAGTCAGTGGCGAGCCGCTGACGATGCTGTTCATCAGGTTCGCCACGTCTTCCGACGACAGCCCGAGTTGCCGCGCCTTGTCCTGAGCGATGTCGATGCGCAGGACTTTGCCCGGCTCGTTCCAGTCGTAAATGATCTCGCCGATGTGCTGGTTCTTGTCCAGTTCGGTGGCGAGGTCGATGGCGTGTTTGCGCACCTGATCGATGTCCTTGCCGCTGACCCGGTACTGGATCGGACGCCCTACCGGCGGGCCCATTTCCAGCGCCTGCACATAACTGCCGATGCCGACGAAATCCTTGTGCAAGCGCTCGCGCAGGCGTTGACTCAGGGCCTCACGGGCTTCGAAGTCTTTGCTGACGATCACCAGTTGCGCGTAGTACGGGTTCTGCAATTGCTGATCGAGCGGCAGGTAGAAACGGATCGCACCCTGACCGATGTAAGTGCTCCAGCGCACGATGTCGGGGTCGCCCTTGAGCGTCGCTTCGAGCTTGTCGACGGCTTTTCGGGTTTCGTCGATAGAGGCGTTTTGCGGCAGGTTCAGATCGACAAGAATTTCCGGGCGATCCGAGGATGGGAAGAACTGGTTCTGCACAAAGCGCATGCAGAATATCGACAATGCAAAACAGAGCACGGTGATGCCGATGGCCCACCAGCGATTGCGCATGCACCACAGCAGACCGCCGTTGAACGCCCGTCCGACACGCCCCGGTTCGGCCGCATGAGGTTTGAGGTTGGCACTAAGGATGTGCACGCCGATGACGGGCGCGAAGAACACCGCCACCACCCACGACACAATCATCGCCACCGCAATCACCGCGAACAGCGTGTAGGTGTACTCACCGGCGGAGCTGGCGTTGAGGCCGATGGGCACAAAACCGGCGACGGTCACCAGCGTACCGGTGAGCATCGGAAACGCCGTCGAGGTGTAGGCAAACGTCGCTGCCTGCTCCTTGGTCTCGCCCATCTCCAGCCGCGTGACCATCATCTCCACGGTGATCATCGCGTCGTCCACCAACAGACCGAGGGCGATGATCAGCGCACCGAGAGAGATCCGCTGCATGGTGATGCCGCTGTATTCCATGAACACAAAGACCATCGCCAGCACCAGCGGAATCGAGCACGCCACCACCAGACCGGCACGCACCCCGAGGCTGATGAAGCTCACTACCAACACGATGATCACCGCTTCAAACAGCGCACTGGTGAAGCCGCCAACGGCTTCTTCCACTACCACCGCCTGATCGGAAACGGTGTGTACGCCGACACCTACCGGCAAATCGGCGGTGAGTTGGTCGATGCGTGTGTGCAGGGCTTTACCGAACTCCTGAACATTGCCGCCCTTCTGCATGGCGATTGCCAGACCGATGGCCGGCTTGCCGTCGAAACGGAATTCCGGGGTCGCCGGATCGACATAACCACGACGGATTTCGGCGATGTCCGCCAGACGATAGAAGCGATCATTGAGTTTGAGATTGACCTCGGCCAGATCCTTCTCCGAAGCAAACTGCCCGGAGGTGCGCACAGAAATCCGCTCCGGCCCCGCCTCGATCACACCCGCCGGAGTCACGGCGTTCTGCGATTGCAGGCTTTGCACCACTTGACGTTGATCGATGCCCAGCGCCGCCAGTTTGCGGGTAGAGAAGTTCAGGTAGATCACTTCATCCTGCTGGCCGATCATCTCGATCTTGCCCAGCCCCGGCACGTTACGAATCTCGGCCCGCGCCTGTTCGACGTAGTCGCGCAACTGGCGCATCGTCAGCCCGTCGGCGGTAAACGCATAGACCGATCCGTAGACATCACCGAACTCATCGTTGAATCCCGGCCCTTGAATCCCTTGGGGAAACTGGCCGCGAATATCGTCGATCTTCTTGCGCACCTGATACCAGATTTCCGGAATGTCCTTGGCGCTAGTGGTGTCGCGCAAGTACACGTACACCGTCGATTCGCCGGGGCGCGTGTAACTTTTCACATAATCGAGCGAGTCGAGTTCTTCGAGTTTTTTCTCGATGCGGTCAGTGACCTGCTTGAGGGTTTCTTCCTGGGTCGCGCCGGGCCATTTGGTCTGGATCACCATGGTCTTGATGGTGAACGACGGGTCTTCTTCGCGGCCCAGATTGAAATAGGAGAACACGCCCATAAGCAGCGCGACGAACATCAGATACCAGACGAATGACTGATGCTTGAGGGCCCATTCGGATAGGTTGAAAGAGCCTTTCATTGACTGTCCTCGTCGAGTTTCACGGCTTGCCCGGGTTTGAGACTGTTAACGCCGGCGCTGACCACGCGCTCACCGTTTTTGACGCCACCGGCCAGCACCACCGTGCTGTCGTTGCGGCTGACCACGCTGACGTCGCGGGGGCTGACGGTTTTGCTCTGGGTATCAATTACCCAGATGCGCTGTTTACCGTCGACCTCTTGCAGCGCCGTCACGGGAAGCTCGATGCGCGGTTTGATCGCCGAACTGAGGGTCACACTGATCGCCGTGCCGAGACGAAAGCCCGGCGGTGTATCAGTCAACGTCAGACGGGCGCGACGAGTGCGCGTGGCGCTTTGTGCCTGCGGTTCGATTTCGCGGATGATTGCCGTGGTGTTGATGCTCGGATCGAGTTGTGCGGCCACCAGAAACACCACATCGCTGGGGATCTGATCGACCAGCGTGTCCGGCAGATCGATCACCGCTTCCTTGATGTCCGGTTGCGCCAGCGTCACCACTTGTTGACCGGCAGTGACCACTTGGCCGGCCTCGGCATTCCATGCAGTGACCACGGCTTTGTGGTCGGAGCGCAGTTCGGTGTAGCCGAGTTGATCCTTGCTCTGATTGACCGCCGCCCGCGCCTGATCAAGCGAAGCCTGGGTGGTTTTCAGGTCAGTGTTGGCGATGTCCAGTTGCGCCTGTGCGCCGACACCGCGATCAAACAATGCCTGTTGGCGCCGCGCATTGGCCTGCGCGTTGATCAACTGTGCTTCGATTTTCGCCAGATCGCCCTGCGCCGAGCGCAACTGGTTCTGCTGATCGGACGGATCGAGGGTGGCGAGCAGTGTGCCCTTTTCCACCTCGGCGCCGACATCGACGTTACGACTGGCGATACGCCCGCCGACACGGAAACCGGTGTTGCTCTCGTAGCGCGCCTGAATACTCCCGGCGAAGCGCCCGAGAGTCTCCTCGTTCAACGCTTGAACCTTGATCGACAGCACCGGACGCACCGGTTCCGGCGGCGGCTCGCTTTTCGAACAAGCGGCCAACAGCAGGCCGATGGATAACAGCCCCAAACGCTTCATGGCTGTGCTCCCGGTTGCAGATCCTTGTAGGTGTTTTCGGCAATCTCGACCTTCATGCCGGGGTGCAGCAGTTGTCCGCCAGCAACGATGACTTTCTCTCCACCGTTGAGACCTTCACTGATGATCACCTTGCCGGTCAGGTAACGACCGACCGTGACCGTGTGCAATTGCGCCTCGCCCTTGTCGTCGACCATCCACACCGCCGGATCACTGATGTTTTTGGTCAATGCTGACCACGGCAATTCCACCGCCGATTTGCCACTGCCCTTGGCGGTGGCACTGACCACCGAACCGAGCTGCATGCCCGGCGGCAATTTATCGAGGGTGACTTTGACTTGCACGGTGCCGGACTGCGCCGAGACCGACGGAGTGATCTCGCGCACGGTGCCGGTGGTTTTGATCGCCGGGTTATCCAGCAGGCTGACGACTATCGAGCGATCCGCAGGACGCTCGGCCAACAGCGATTCATAGACGTTGAATACCGCGTCACGGTCGCCATCGCGGGCCAAAGTGAAAATCGGCGCGGTGGCCTGCACTACCTGGCCGACTTCGGCCTGACGCTGGGTAATCACACCCGGCGCGTCGGCGATCAGCGCGGTGTAGCTGAGTTGATCCTTGGCATTGGCCAGTTGCGCCTGCGCCGCGCTCAAAGCACTTTGGCTGCTGCGCAACGCGGCCTGGGCGGAATCGTATTCGCTCTGGCTGGTGTAACTCTTGGGCAAGAGTTTTTGCTGACGCACAAAAGCGGCAGCAGCCTGTTTGACCCGCGCCTGTTCGGCCACAACCTGGGCCTGGGCGGAATCGACGTTGGTTTGCAGATCCTTGGGATCGAGTTTGGCCAGTACCTGTTTGGCGCTGACGCGGTCACCGACATCGACCATGCGCTGGATGATCTTGCCGCCGACGCGGAACGACAACTCGGTCTGCACCCGTGCCTGTACATCACCGGTCAGGGTTACGGAAGCCGCGTAATCCGCGGGTTTGACCACTTGCACAAAGACCCGTGGCAGGTATTCCGGAGGGGGCTTTTTATCGCCGCAAGCGCTGAGTAGCACCAGCAGGCTCAGGCCCATCATTGTTTTCAAACCGGGACTCGCCATGCAGACTCCTTCCTGTGTACGAACGTGCAAGTGACGATACGACTGTGAGCTTAGAACAGGGTTCCGGCTTCGCTTGAGTGATTACGCATTTCCATTTTGGATCGCGGTTAACATGGCCCTGATCCGGACACCCAGAGAACGTCTTCCATGCTCAAAACCCTCGCGGTGGCCAATTACCGCTCGATCAACAAATTGGTGATCCCGATGGACCGGTTGAACCTTATCACCGGCCCCAACGGCAGTGGCAAGTCCAATCTGTACCGCGCGCTGCGCCTGCTCGCGGAAACCGCGCAGGGCGGCGTGGTCAATGCGCTGGCCCGTGAGGGTGGGCTGGATTCGACCTTCTGGGCCGGCCCGGAGACCATCAGCCGGCGCATGCGCAACGGCGAAGTACCGATCGAGCCGACCGTACGCCAAGGCGTGAAGCGTCTGCGGCTGGGGTTTGCCGGGGAGGATTTCAGTTATTCAATCAGCCTGGGGCTGCCCGACTCCAACGGGCACTTCATGCTACCCGAGCATTCAAGGCCGATCCCCTCCCGCTTCAGCCTTGATCCACAGATCAAACGCGAATGCATATGGGCCGGGGCAAATTACCGCCCTGCCAGCCTGCTGGTGGACCGCGATGGCCCGATGATCCGCGCCCGCAACGAGCGTAAATGGGACGTGCTGGCACAGCACACACCGAACTTCGACAGCCTGTTCGATCAGGTCGGCAGCCTGCGCAGTTCACCGGAAGTGTTTCAGATGCGCGAGTTCATACGTCGCTGGCGTTTTTATGATCACTTTCGCAGCGATGCCGACGCACCGGTGCGCCAGCCGCAACTGGGGACGCGCACGCCAGTGCTGCACCACGACGGGAGGGATCTGGCGGCGGCGTTGCAGACCATTATTGAAATCGGCGACGGCGACGCGATGCGTGCAGCCATTACTGATGCCTTTCCCGGTGCGCGGTTGCACATCGAGGCTCAAGCGGGTGGACGCTTTGCCATCGAGTTTTTTCAGGAAGGATTACTGCGGCCGCTGTCAGCGGCAGAGTTGTCGGACGGCACCCTGCGTTACCTGCTGCTGGTCGCGGCACTGCTGACACCCCGTCCGCCATCGCTGATGGTGCTGAACGAGCCGGAAACCAGTCTGCATCCGGATCTGCTACCAGCGCTGGCACGCTTGATCATCCGCGCTTCGCAGGAATGTCAGGTGTGGGTGGTGTCCCATGCACGGCGATTGATTTCGGCGTTGCAGGAAGACCCGGAATGCAATTGCATCGTGCTGGAGAAGACGCTGGGACAGACCGGCATCGTCGGCCAGCGAATCCTGGACGAACCCGCATGGAATTGGCCTGACTGATAGAACATCTGAAAAGATCGCAGCCTGCGGCAGCTCCTACATTTGGAATGCATTCCCTTGTAGGAGTTGCCGCAGGCTGCGATCTTTTGATCTTCAATCAATGATCACTGCCGATCACCCCTGCCACTTGCCCCCTTCAACAATCACGCTCTCAGGCTTGGTGTCATCGCTCAGCTCTTTACGCACATATTGGTCGTACAGCTTGAGCAGATACTTCTCTTCACCGAGCTTGGTCAACTCGGTATTCACCCAGTCCCGCAGCTCGATATTGCCCTTCTTCACCGCCGGCGCAATCGGCGCCTCGGCACCGAGTTTTTGCTCCAGCACGCGATAACCCGGGTTCTGCTTGGCCCAACTGAACAGCACCAGATTGTCCTGCGCATAAGCATCGCCACGACCGGTGGCCAGCGCCTGCAACGACTCGGAGTTTTTCTCGAACTTCAGCAGCTTCCAGTCCGGATGATTCTTGGTCAGCCAGAGATCGGCAGTGGTGCCGGTGGTGACAATAGTGGTGCGAGTCGCCAGGTCATCGAGATTTTTCACCGAGCTGCTTTGTGGCACCAGCGCCTGCACCGCAACCTTGAGGTTCGGGTTGGTGAATTCCACCGCTTCCTTGCGCTCCGGGGTCACGGTCATGTTGGCGAGGATCAGATCGACCTTGTCGCTTTGCAGGAACGGAATCCGGCTCGCCGGTTCGACCGCAACGAATTCGACTTTATTTTCATCGCCCAAAAGGTCCTTGGCGAAACGCCGGCCGATGTCGGTATCGAAACCAACGTAGCGCCCCGCCTCATCGACAAAACCGAACGGTGGTTTGTCGGTGAACACGCCGACGATCAGTTTGTCGCGGGCCTTGATCTTGTCCAGATAACTCGCAGGCGCAGCGCTTTCACTGGCAACCTTCGGCTTCGGGGTCTCTTCGGATTTGTTGCAGCCGGCCAGCAGCGCGAGCCCCAGCAGTGGCAGTAAAAACAGGGATGTCTTGGCAGTTTTCATAGCAGTTCCAGTTCCTTGGTGTGAGTCGTTTCAGGCAAAGCTCTTGAAGGGAAAGCTTCGACGTAGGAGAACTTCTCCAGAAACTGCTGCGCGCGTGCGGTTTGCGGGTTCGTAAAGAAAATCTCGGGCGGGTTCTGTTCGAGGATGCGCCCGGCATCCATGAACACGATGCGATCAGCCACGGCACGGGCGAAGGCCATTTCGTGGGTAACGATCAACAGGGTCATGCCCTCGCGGGCCAGCCCCTGAATCACTTCCAGCACTTCCTTGACCATCTCCGGATCAAGGGCGGCGGTGACTTCGTCGAAGAGCATGACCCGTGGGTTCATGCACAACGAACGGACGATGGCGATGCGTTGCTGCTGACCACCGGACAGCTGACGGGGGAAGGCGTCACGCTTGTCCGCCAGACCCACGCGTTCGAGCAAGGCTTCGGCTTGCTGCTGCGCCTCGCGGCGCTGGCGCTTCTGCACCTTGAGCGGGCCGAGCAGCAAATTGTCGAGCACGCTCATGTGCGGGAACAGGTGATAACTCTGGAATACCATACCGATCTGCTGGCGCACTTCGCGCCAGTCGGTGTCCTTGCCCAGCAGTTCGCGGCCGGCAAATTTCAGGCTGCCGCTGTGCGCGACTTCCAGGCCATTGAGGCAACGCAGCAAGGTACTTTTGCCACAGCCACTGGGGCCGAGCACCACCACCGTTTCGCCGGCCTTCACCCTCAGGTCGATGCCGTTGAGCACCTGCTGTTCGCCGAAGAATTTGTTGAAACCCTGAAACTCGATCAATGCGCTCATGCTTGCGTCCAGCGCCGCTCCAGCACGCGCGAAGCGGCCGAGAGCGGGTAGCAGATGAAAAAGAAAAACAGAAACAGTGCGCCGTAGATCAGCACCGATTCGTAGGTGCGTTCGATGATCTGCTGGCCGACCTTGATCACATCGACCACGCCGATCAGCACCGCCAATGAGCTGGTCTTGATGATCCGCGTGTAGACGTTGATGGTCGGCGGCGTCATGCGTTTCAGCGCTTGCGGCAGCAATACGTAGCCGTACAGTTGCGGCGCGTTCAGGCCGATCGACAACCCCGCTTCACGCTGACCGCGCGGCAACGAATGCAGCGCACCGCGCACCACTTCACCGACTTCGCTGGCGCCCCACAACGACAACACCAGAACCGCGCACCAGAAGCTCGGCAGGCTCAGACCGAAAAAAATCGGCAACCCGAAGAACAACAGGTACAGCCAGACCAGCACCGGGATCGCCCGAAACAGTTCCAGATACACGCGCAGAATCGTGTTCAGCCATCTCACGTTGAGTGTGCACAACACGCCATAGAGCACGCCGCCAATACTGCTGATGGCGATGCTCAGCAGCGAGATCGACAAGGTTTGCCCGGCGCCTTTTGCCAGTTGCGGCAACGACACCCAAAGCAGTTCAAGACCCGAACTGGCCATGCTGGAGCCTCCTTTCCAGGCGGCTGAGCAGCAGCGACAGCGGCAAGAACAGCAGCACGCAAATCAGCGTCAGCACGGCGAGCATTTCGTAGGTTTTGTAGTACAGCGCGATGTAGCTCTTGGTGGTGTAGAGAATCTCCGGCACCGCCACCGCGGAAACGACGGTGGTTTCCTTGAGCAGGAAAATGAAATTGGCAAACAGCGACGGCAAGCTGAGGATGCCTGCTTGCGGCAGGATCACGTAGCGCAACAACTGGCCGCGGGACAAGCCAATCGAACGTCCCGATTCCAGTTGCGCCTGCGGCACCGCATCGACACCGGCACGCAGTACTTCGGTGAGATAAGCGCCGCCAAGGAAGGTCATGGTGATGATCGCGGCAGTGAACCCGGAGACCTGAATCCCCAGCGCAGGCAGGGCGAAATAGACGAAGAACAACTGGATCAATAGCGGGGTGTTGCGCGCCAGCTCCACATACAGGCCGACAGCGCGTTGCAGGTAAGGCGTGCGGAACACCAGGATAGTCGCGTTGAGCAACGCCACCAGCAGCGACGTGCCGATGGCGATGAAACCGACCTGCAGCGTCACGCCCACGGCTTTTAGAAACGCCGGCAGGGTGCTGAGGATAAAAGCGTAATCGAAGGTCATGAAACATCCTGGACGTCGCTCGATAAGCGACGTTGGTGCAGTCCATGGACGGCGGGTAACTGTCCGGCAGGCACCGACTTTAAAGGTATAAAAAGAAGAATTTAAATACCGTTAAAGCATATTGATATCACCCAAAAAACTATCTTGTGGGTTTGCTGCGGCAAAGGAAGAAGGCTATGTTCCTTTGCGCTGTAGGAAGGATCTTTTTTTCACGAAAGCCCTCCAAGGACGAACAGCTTTTGGCCAGACTCCGGCCAAACCATCACAAGGAAGAAAACATGGCTGACGTAAAAGTGCCGCAGCGACTGGACCCGCAGGACATCGTGAAATTGCTCGTGGCGTTGCGCCGGGCGTTGAAGACCAGGGTGGTCTGAACTCTGCCGTTGGATTTTTTGTGAACTGCTTTTGTGGCGAGGGGATTTATCCCCGATCGGCTGCGCAGCAGTCGCAACAGAAATGACCGCGGTTTATCAGTAAAGCCAGATATTTTGGGGCCGCTTCGCTGCCCAACGGGGATAAATCCCCTCACCACAACGGCATCTGAGCACGACAAATCAGGCACACACAAAAACGCCGATGACTATCACTAGCCATCGGCGTTTTTTCAAACCTTGAAGGGGTTCGCTAAAGCGTCAGATCAGAACGCCGGCAGTACCGCGCCGTTGTATTTCTTCTCGATGAACGCTTTGACTTCAGGGCTGGTCAGGGCTTTGGCCAGTTTCTGGATTGCGTCGCTGTTCTTGTTGTCCTCACGGGCAACCAGGAAGTTCACGTAAGGCGAATCTGCGCCCTCGATCACCAGTGCATCCTTGGTCGGATTCAGCTTGGCTTCCAGCGCGTAGTTGGTGTTGATCATGTCCAGGTCAACTTCGTTCAGAACGCGTGGCAGCAGGGCCGATTCCAGTTCCTTGAACTTGAAGTTGTGCGGGTTCTTGGCGATGTCTTTCGGCGTGGCCAGAGCGTTTTTCGGGTCTTTCAACTCGATCAGGCCAGCCTTCTGCAACAGGATCAGGGCACGGCCGCTGTTGCTGCCTTCGTTCGGGATGGCGATGGTTGCGCCGTCTGGCAGTTCAGCCAGGGTTTTGTACTTCTTCGAGTAGCCACCGAACGGTTCAACGTGTACGCCCTGCACGGTCACCAGGTACTTGGACTTGTCGTCCTTGTATTTGCCTTGGTTGAAGCTGTTCAGGTACGGCAGGGTCTGGAAGTAGTTGGCGTCCAGACGCTTCTCGCCAACCTGCACGTTCGGCTGCACGTAGTCGGTGAAAACTTTGATTTCCAGATCCACGCCTTCTTTGGCGAGGGTCGGTTTGATCAGTTCGAGAATCTCGGCGTGCGGGACCGGGGTCGCGGCAACGACCAGTTTCTCGCCGGCCTGAGCCAGGGAAGCAGTCAGAGCAGCCGCCAATGCGGTAAACAACAGAACCTTTTTCATGCAGTGTCCTTATCGAGAATCACGATCGCTGAGTGGCGACGGCTTTTAATACGAGTGCCAGTGAAGTGCTATCGCTGGCGTGAAGCGGACAATACCGGGATTTTTTATTCCCGGACAATAACGTTTATTCACCTTCATATTCCATTTTGTTCATACAGGACAAAATGCTTACAGCGCCTGGCTCAAATTAATCAGCAGATCTTTCAACGCCTTACGCTCGGCAACGCTGCCACCGACGTTAATCTGCGCCACCAGTTTCTCGATCTGAACCTGCGGCCCAGACACCTCCGGCAGATTCAGATGCTCCGGCAGAATCTCGTCGCCCGTACTCACCAGCAACGCAAAGTGAATGACGTTTTCCAGCTCGCGGGTGTTGCCCGGCCAGCTGTGTTGTTCCAGTACATGCTGCGCGGCTTCGCTGATCAACGGCACGGGCAGATCCAGACGCTGGCTATAGATGCCGAGAAAATACTCAGCCAGCGACAGGATGTCGCCGATCCGCGCGCGCAGTGCCGGCAATTCAAGCTGCCCTTCGCTGAGGTAGTGATAAAGCCGTTCATGGAATTTCCCGGCGTCCACTGCTTGCGCCAGATCGATGCTGGTTGCCGCTACCAGGCGCACATCCACCGGACTCGGCTGATGCGCACCGACGCGGGTGACTTCATGGTTTTCCAGGGCCGCGAGCAATTTGATCTGGATCGGCAGCGGCAGGTCGCCGATTTCATCGAGGTACAAGGTGCCGCCGTTAGCTGAACCAAACCAGCCAGCACGGCTGCTGGCCGAGCCGCTGTAACTGCCAGCGGCATAACCAAACAGTTCAGCATCGGCGTAGGTCGGGCTGATCGCACCGCAATTGACCGAGACGAACAGGCCGCTGCGATCACTGGCGCGGTGAATGTGCCGGGCAAGCAATTCCTTGCCGGTCCCGGTCTCGCCGCGAATCAGCACCGAGATCGAACGCGGGGCCAATTGCTCAAGCTCTGCGCGCAACTGGCGCGAGCGTGGATCGACAAACACCAGCGCCTTGGCGCGAATGCTCAGGGGGCTTTTTTCCGCATCGGGAAAGGTCAGCAACGGCTGACCGAAAATTTCGAAACTCATGGCAGACTCCCGCCCTGAACCGCCGGGAGACGGGGGCGATCAAAAATCAAAAGGGTTCAAGCGCGACGCCGGGCGTGTTGTTCCACGCGGTTTTGCAGGCGATAGAGATAAGCAAAACCCTGCTCCCAGCGCTGATGCCCGGACTTCACGTTGATGTGCCCGGCGCCGGCGAGAATTCCCGCCTCGGCACCCCAGTTACGCGCCAGTTCCAGGGCACGCGGCGCACTGACGGCAGCGTCGTTATCGGAACTGACCACCTGACTCGGGAACGGCAAAAGGTCGCTGGGGATCGGCGCAAAATTGCGCAGCGCCGGGGCGCAGGCCGGACGCTCTACGTCGGCAGGCGCAACCAGCAACGCGCCGCGCACTCGCCGCAGATATTGCACCGGCGCGGTAGCCGCCCAATGCGCAACGGTGACGCAGCCGAGGCTGTGCGCGATGAGGATCACTGGCGTACTGTCGGCGGCAATCGCCTCGGCCAGCGCCGCGACCCAGTCTTCACGCCGCGGCGTCAGCCAGTCGTCCTGCTCGACGCGCGCGCTGTTCGGCAGGCTGTTTTGCCAGTGGGACTGCCAATGATCTTCTGGCGATCCTTGCCAGCCCGGCACAATCAGATAGCGGATTGATTCGTTGCGCATGGGGGAGCTCTCCTGCTGCGTGTCTGTTCTGTGACGAGTATAAGGACGGGATTTATATTCGTTAAGGAATAAGAAGCTATTTATTAAGACCCGAAAAGCATATATCGCAATCCCCTGTAGGAGCTGCGGCACGCTGCGATATTTTTTTTTTTTTTTTTAAAAAAAAAAAAAAAAAAACCACCGGTGCCCCCCACCAAAAAGGCACAA
>NZ_JBIUXX010000007.1:101075-127346 GCF_044744235.1 Pseudomonas sp. NPDC087346 | reverse complement strand
GTAGGAGCTGCGGCACGCTGCGATCTTTTGATCTTGTCTTTAAAAACAACGTCAAAAGATCGCAGCGTGCCGCAGCTCCTACAGGGATCAAGGGTTCAGAGTGGGCGTTTTCCGAGGAATAAAAAAAGGGCCGCACCCTGCCAAGGAGACGGCCCCGGAAAATCGAAATTTCAGTCACCGCGCAGTGATCACCGACAACTTGGTAATCCCTGCCCGTTCAATCGATGCCATGGCTCGCGCCACTTCGCCGTAATTCACCCCATCGTCGGCCTGCAATTGCACGCGCACTTCCGGGTCTTTGGCCTTGGCCGATTTCAGGTTGAACTCCAGCAGGTCCGGCTGGATTTCATCCTTGTTGATAAACAGTTTGCCGGCGCCGTCGATACTCACCACCAGCGGGTCTTTCTGCTCGACCGGGGCCACCGCCTCGGTCTTCGGCAAGTTAATGGGGATCGCATTGGTCAGCAGCGGTGCGGTGACGATAAACACCACCAGCAGCACCAGCATCACATCCACCAGCGGCGTCACGTTGATCTCGCTGAGCACCTCGTCACTGTC
The DNA here is from genome assembly GCF_044744235.1 of Pseudomonas sp. NPDC087346. Lineage (NCBI taxonomy): Bacteria > Pseudomonadati > Pseudomonadota > Gammaproteobacteria > Pseudomonadales > Pseudomonadaceae > Pseudomonas > Pseudomonas sp. NPDC087346. Next base: position 126,788 of record NZ_JBIUXX010000007.1, on the reverse strand, counting down.
TTGCGTGGAGAAGGCCATATCAGGACGCCTCCTTCACTTTCTGCCCGTTACCCTGAGCCGCGACTTTGTGCGCGGTCGGGTGGATCAGCACACGGAACGAACTCTTCTGCGCCAGGCTGTAGAAGTCATGGGCGAAGTCATCCAGGTCCGCCGCCGTCAGTTTCAAACGACGCAAAAAGTAGTTGTAAACCAGCACTGCCGGCACTGCGACCGCGATCCCCACGCCGGTTGCGACCAGTGCTGCACCGATTGGCCCGGCGACCGTTTCCAGACTCGCCGAACCCGCAGCGCTGATGCCTTTCAACGCTTCCATGATTCCCCACACCGTGCCGAACAAACCAATGAACGGCGAGGTGCTGCCAATACTCGCGACCACTGCCAGACCGGTCTCCAGCGAACGTCGCTCACGGACGATCTGCTGACGCAGGGCACGTTCGAGGCGATCCTGATGGTTGATCGCCTGGCTCAGATCCGCCGTCTGCGGCGCCTCGCCCACCTGGATTGCCGCGTAACCGGCCTGCGCCACCCGGGCCGCAGCGCCGGGTTGGGTTTCGCTCAACTCGGCGGCGGAATCCAGACTCGACGCCGCCCAGAAGCGTTTATGAAATTTGCGATCCTGCGCTTTCAGGCGACCGAACTGCACAGCCTTGAGCAGTGCCAGGCCCCAGGTGGCGACGGAAAAAACCACCAGCAGCCAGATCACCGCGCTTTCGATGGATTCCAGTGGAGATGCCAGTAACGTCATGATGTGTTCCCTCGTGTAAACGTTTAGCGCGAATAGGTTTCGGTTTAATGAATCTTGAAATCGATGGGCACGCTGACCCAGCCGTCCTGGGCGACATCACCCTGCTTGGCCGGCACGAAACTCCAACGCTTGACCGCGCTTAGCGCCGCATCGTCGAGCTGTTGCCGACCACTGCTTTTCTGAATCTGGATTTCCCCCGGTTTGCCGTTGGCCAACACATGCACTCGCAGCATCACCGTGCCCTCCCAACCGCGCCGCTGAGCCAGCGACGGATATTCCGGCGCCGGGTTTTTCAGGTACGCGGCATTCGCCGAGGCCGGAGTCACAGGCGCTGGCGCCGGTGGTGCGGGTGGCGCTGGAGCGGCAACCGGAGCTGCCGGTTGTGGCGGCGCGGGCGGTTGCTCGACAGCTTTCGGCGCAGGTTTCGGTGGCGGTTTAACCACTGGTTTGGGTTTTGGAATCGGTTTTGGTGGCGGCGGTTTAGTCGCCAGTTCGTCCTCCACCGGCGGTGGCGGTTCGACCACAGGTGCAGGTGGCGGCGGTACGACGACCGGAGGCGCTGGCGGTGCCGGGCGCGAAAACTCGATGGTCATCGGTGGAATTTCCGGCGGTACGATTGGCAGCGTCGGCGTCGGTTGCTGGTTGATCCAGTAGATCACCGCGCCATGCGCCAGCAATGCCAGAACACCGAGCAAGATCGATTCGCGGCGGCTCAAAATACCTTTGGGCGCACGCTGCAAACGCAGTTGCCCCAGCGGCAGGCGATGCGGCCGGCCGAGATCGACCAATTCGCCACTCGGTGCGTGGCGCCACAGCACCTCCTGTGCACTGGTGGCGGTCTGGACATTGCCCATTGATTCACTCCCTGCGGTCTCTTTGCGAAGTACCCGCCCGGTCGCCGCGAAAATCCCCCGGGCGACCGGTCGTTGAGGTGAATCATTGGAGAAATTGCTTATCTCCGAAAGTAACTTTTGCTGATTTGTTTAGATCTTTAGCGAATATAAAAAGTAATCAATTTGCGCCAGACCGCGACCAGCAAGGGCTAGCGCCCGATGTGAAATTTACAATGCTTTTCAAGCATGAAAAATATTCGGCGAAGGCATGTGAAAACCGCGGTTTCAAGGCTTTTCACGGGTTCTGTCGGACCAGTTCCAGTGCTGTCAAAGCAACGCTCCCAGGCAGATCGGCGCCAGTTCCCATTGCCCTGAGTCGGCCAAATCGTTGATCCGCCGAGAACAACACCCACGCCTGCACGTTGCCATCCGTCATGCGTGTGCTGAAGGTGATCGTGACAGCGCCAGTTGAAAAACCATGTTTGAAATGAAAGTTGCCGTAGGCAAGCGGGTAATCAATTCCGGACAGCGACAGCTTTCCGGTGAAGCTTCCGGTGCGCTCATCACCCTCTATGAGGGTCAGCGTGGTATCGGAAGGTTCGTGGCGATAAACACCGTTGATAGCAGTCATACGCAGCATCCTTGCTTGAATGTTATTGAGGTGTCGGAGCGTCGGCCAAAACCGGGCTGCGGGAATGACGGACGAAGTCACCGGGCAAACTGCTGACCGTCCCGTCGTAGGTGACACGCACGCAATGCCCCGTGAGTTCGTGGGTGCCCCGGCTTGGAGAAAACAGTGATAAGGCGAAATAGCCATGATCTTCATGGGCTGCGACAAGCGTGACCACGGTGGGCGGCTGATAGCCGTTGAGGCTTGCATAACGGCCATCGACGATGCCGTAGTTGATGCCTGCGTGATGCAGGGTGCCGCCGAACAGGCCGGTGCGGTCGTCGGAATCGACAATCGTCAGCGAAACACCATTAACGGTATTGGAATAAAGCGAGTTTTGCATGTAAGCGTCCTGAACGGTTGATAGAGTTCGCTGCGAGCTTAGAATCAAACACGAGTAAACTCTGTCATCCATCGGCAACATGACTTACATGAAAACGACTTATTTAATGTAAGAAAAAGCCGCCACGCTAAAATAGTGTGGCGGCTTTTTTATGACCTTACATTACTGTTTAACAAATTCCCCGGCCACTCCTACGACATCACCATCAAAATTTGTGCGCGAGCCCACCGCACGAACTTTCGAGTAGTTGTGGTCCGGCGAAAACAGCGTCCAGGACTGATAGCCTGTGCCATCATTCAGGGCCGTGAAAGTGATGATCGTAGGCTGCCCGGTGCTGTTCTGGAAATGGTAGTGCCCGTAAGCGATGTCGTAATTCACGCCGTTCTGGCTGAACTTGCCGCTGAAGGTGCCGTTGGAGTCGTTGCCATCGGTGATCGTCAACTTGGCACCAGCGTTCGCGTTTACATAATTGCCATTAATGCTCGACATAACGAAATTTCCTTTATCGTTGAATTAAGTGTCTTCCGATGAGAGCAAGTTTCCTCCTGGAAACTCACGTCACAGAGGATGGTTCGACATCCAACTCTTGTCCACGCAGTCGACCAACTGAATTGCAATAAGCACTGATCAACTTCCCTATAACTTATTGCGAATTGCTCGAGCATTAATTCCATTTAACCTAACGACTGGCATTGGTCTGTTGCACACCGGTGGCCGGTGCGATGACGGCCGTTTCCGAGCGCGGAGTTCCGGCCGGAACCCAGTCATAACTCACTGGCAGCGCGCGATAGACCCAGTTGCTGATCGCATCGCTGCCGGGCGCTTTACCCAGATACGGACTGACGTATTCCCAGACGTTTTCGCCATTGGCCGTGACCTGGAAAAACCTCCCGTTCATGCCTTCATCGATCAACGTGTTGCCGTTGGGCAAACGGCGAGCACTGCTGATGAACGAACTGTAAAACGCCCACCCCGGTTGCTTCGAATTGGCCGCGCTGTACTGCCAGACAATCTCATTTTTCACCGGATCGATTTCCAGCACCCGCGAACCGGAAATCAGCCCGAGAGTAACGTTCGGATAACCCGCCGAACCCTGGTTGTCGAACACCAGCAAATGGCCGGCGCCGGGCAATCCGGCCGGGATGATGTGCGCGTCGTGCTGACCAACGAACTGATCCACCGGTCGCGGTAATGTCTGCGCGGTTTTCGGGTTGCCCAGAGGCAGATTCGGCCCAAGACGCCAAACCACTTTGCCGCTGTGCTTGTCGATGATCGCAATGAAGTTGGCGTTGCGTGAATCGAGCAGCAGGTTGTCCGGATTGAAGCGTTTGTCCCCCGCATCGAACCACTTGTTCGGCCCGACCAGGCTGAGATTGTTGATGTGCAGGTAGTCAGGATTATCGCTGGCGCGCACCAGCCTCAATTGCTCAGGGGTGAAGCCGAATTCGTTCAGGTGTTCCGACGCCAGCCACTGCCATTTCACCGTCCCGTCAGGGCTGACCTCGTAGATCGCATCGTCGATCACCTCGGGCACTTTGAAGCCTTTGACCTTGTGTACCTTGTTCGCCAGCACCACGGTATTGCCGTTGCTCAGCCGGCGCTGATCATGATGCTGCTGCGCAGCGCCACCGGGGGCCTTGTCGCCCCACTGCCAAACCACTTTGCCGTTCCAGTCGAGTTCGCCGACGCTCTGATTGCCCAGACCGTTGCCGGCTGAACCGAGCTTGCCCGGGTCTTTTTCACTGAGTTGCAACAGCACATGCCCGCGCTCGCCACCGACCAGTTTTGGATCAATGATCGCCGAAGGAAAACCCGCTTGCGCCCAGGTTTTGACTTCGTTGCCGTTCATGTCGATCAGGTGCGTTTGTTTATCGGCGCCGCTGAAAATCACGTACTGGTTGAATGCTTTGTTCGGGTCGTAACGGGTGACGCCAGTCGGGTAGACACTGGGCGCGGCGAACGCTCCGGTACTCAGCACTGCGCCGGACAACAGCAGCGGTAAAGCGGACTTGATGGGCAACATGATGCAGCTCCTTGAATGACGAATCAGAAGTCGTAACGGCCAGTCACACCGAGGGTCCGTGGCGTGCCGAGCAAGCCCTCGTAACCACCGTTGCCGCCGGTCCACAGGGTTGTGTAGTAGGTCTTGTCGAAGGCGTTTTTCAGCCACAGCGAGATGTCCCACTGGCCCTGATTGAAATCGCCGCGCAGGCCGGTGGACAGGTTGACCACCGCGTAGCTCGGGATCTGTCCGTAGTCGGAGTCTTCGACCGTGCCTACCGCTTTCGAACGGAATGCGTAGCTGCCGGTGACGTAAGGTTGCAGACCGTTAGCCAGATTCCATTCGTATTTGCCGTTGGCGTTGCCGATCCACTTCGAGGCGCCGACCACTTGGTGGCCGCTCAGATCGCAGGACGCCGGAGCCCCCGGTGCCTGGCTGACCTCCGGCGGGCATGGGGCATCTTTGTACGAGAGATAACTGACGTCGTTGAACGAGCCGTTGAAGTTCAGCGTCAGGCCGCGCAGCGGAATGATCGTGCTTTCGAACTCGACGCCGCGTGAGCGCACCGAACCGGCGTTGGTCAGGTATTGCACGCGATTGACGTCGTCGTAGGCGTTGGTCTGGTAGGCGTTGACCTGAGTCCAGAACACGTTGGCGTTGAGCTGCAAGCGGCGATCCCACAGCGTGCTCTTGAAGCCGAGCTCGGCGTTGTTCGCACGCTCGGTGCCGATCAGCAACGAGTCGGCGCCAGCCGTGGGTGCTGAACCGACCACCAGATTGACCCCGCCGGACTTCTCGCCGTGGGACAAGGTTGCGTAACCGAGCAGATCGTCAGCGATGCGATAGCTGACGTTGAGCAACCCGGAAGGACTGGAGCTGTACTGATTCAAATCGCCGGAATCGTAGGCACCCGCGCGACCACGTCGCGCCGTGGCGGCTGCGCCCGTGACGGCCGCGCCACCTTGCGGGTCATCACGATTGACCCAGGCGTTTTTCTCTTCGTAGGTGCCGCGCACCCCGGCGGTGAAATCCAGGCGTTCGGTGAGGTGCCAGGTGCCTTGGGCGAACAACGCAAAACTGTCGGTCTTGATATGGCCGTTGCCGACGCTGTTGACGTTGGCCAGCGCACCGCGCGGCGTGCCGTTCCAAATGTCGGCTTGCGGGCCGTAATAGGCGAAGGATTTGTTATCCAGATCCGAACCGAAGTAGTAGGCGCCAAGCACGTAATCGAAGAACTCGCCCTTCGGCGAGGCCAGACGAAATTCCTGCGAATACTGTTTGTCCTCCACCGACACCCCGGCGTTGTATGTCGCCGCGACGTTGAGACCGTCGTCGTTACGCGGGGTGAAATTCCAGAAGCGGTATGAGCTGATCGAGGTCAGGGTGAAATCGCTCGGCAGCGTCCAGTTGGCTTCGACCGAAGTACCGCCCTGATGCACGGTGACGTGCTGGTCGTTGTCGAGATTGACCTTGCGATGCGAACCGTTGACCAGCGTTGCGCCCGCAGCCGCTGCACGCGACTGGTACAAATTGACGCCGTTGATGGTCGGCCCGGTGTTGTACAACACACGGGTGCCGGCGCTGGAATCCTCTTCGTTGTAGTCGCCGATCCAGCGCAGATTGAAATCTTCGTTGGGCTTGAACAGCAACTGCGCGCGGAAGCCATCACGCGAGCCGCCGTTCAAGTCATGGCCGTTGTATTCGTTCTTGATGTCGCCATCGCTGCGGGTGCGATAAGCCGAAAAGCGTCCGGCCAGCTCATCGTTGAGCGGCCCGGAAATCGTGCCCTTGGTCTGGAAATAACCGTCCTCGCCGACCGAGGTTTCAATGCTGCGCTCAGGGGTGAATGTCGGTGCACGGGTGTTGATGTTGATCACCCCGGCGGTGGTGTTTTTGCCGAACAGCGTGCCCTGCGGCCCGCGCAGAACTTCGAGCTGCTCAATGTCCATCAAGTCGAAAACCGCCATCCCCGGACGGCCCAGATAGACGTTGTCGATGTACAGACCGACGCTGCCCTCCAGACCATCGCTCGCCGGATTGTTGCCCAGACCACGAATCGACACGCTGGACTGGCGCGCATGCATGTAGGCGACGTTGACGCTCGGCACCAGTTGCTGCAAATCCTGAATCCGGTAAACCCGTTGCGTCTCCAGCGCCTGACCGCTGAGCACGCTCATCGGCGTCGGCACGTCCTGCGAACTTTCTTCGCGGCGGCGGGTGGTGACGGTCACGGTTTCCAGCTGCGAACTGTTGGCGGCCGGTTTGCCGGCCGGGACTGGCGCCGGGGTTTCGGTGTCGGCGGCGTAGCTGTGAGTCCAGCTGGCACTCCCCGCCAGCAACAGGGCCAGAGGCAGGCGTTTGAGCCGTCGTGGCGTTAAGGGTGACGCGAGGTTCAACGGACTCATGGGCGGCTCCTGGTGAAAAAACACACAGACATCTTTTGCGCTGCATATTCTTTTAAGTTATTTATTTATGTTTTTACAAAGATTTACTGCATAAGAGATTGCCTTTATAAGGAGTCGACCTAATGCATATCCAATGCATTTCCCGGATATTTTTTATGTGAAAAATGCATATCGACTTGCGTCAGCTCCGCCACTTCATTGCCCTCGCCGAACAACGCAGCTTCGTAGCTGGCGCGCAGGCGGTGAACCTGTCGCAATCGGCGTTCAGCCGCAGCATTCAGGCGCTGGAACACAGCGTCGGCTGCCAGTTGATCGACCGCGGGCGCAAGGAACTGCCACCGACCAAACAGGGCCAGGTGCTGCTCGAACACGCGCGGCGACTGGTCAGCGGTGCGCAGCAGATGGCCAACGAGATCAGCCAGTTCAATGGCCTGGAAGCGGGCGAGTTGCGCTTCGGTTGCGGCCCGGCACCGGCGGCCGGATTGATCCCTCGCGCCATCGGCGCCTTCATCGGTCGTTACCCGAAAGCGCGGGTGCAGTTTCAGGTCGATGACTGGCAGACGCTGAGCAAGCGATTGCTCAGCGAAGAGTTCGAATTTTTTGTCGCCGACACCCGGCACTTCGAGGCCGATCCGGATTACCAGACGCATCGCCTGCGCCCGCGAAAATGGCACTTCTGCTGCCGCGCCGGGCATCCACTGGCCGGGTTGGAAAGGGTCAGCGCGGCACAGTTGATGAGCTATCCCATGGCGGTGAGCATTCGTCCGCCGAACTTGCGCAAGGTCATTGTCGACCTCAGCGGCCGTCCGGATTTCGTCCCCAACGTGGAGTGCGAAAACAGCGCCAGCCTGCTGGGTGTGGTGCTGCGCTCGGATGCGATCGGGATTGTCGGAGCGTATTCAGATGCGCTGCACCGGGCCAAGGGTGAGCTGGTGTGTTTGAAAATTGATGGCTTGGCGGATGATCTGGAGGAGCTGTATACGCGCTACGGGATTGTCAGTCGGGCGGGGTATCGGTTATCGCCGCTGGCGGAGGCGATGATTGCGCAGATCAAGGAGGTGGACGCGCTGGATGAGGAAGTTTGTTCGCTGGAGAATCTTGCCGTCTGAACCACCGCTATCGCGGGCAAGCCACGCTCCCACAGGTTTTGCGCCGTACTCATATCTTGTGATCACCCGAGCACCTGTGGGAGCTGGCTTGCCAGCGATGGCGTCAGTACAAACGCCGATGCATTCGATGCATAAATCCCATTCCCCAAATGCACTTGCCGAACACCCCCGCCCAAAGCGAAAAACCCCACCTGTCTTCCTGACCGGTGAACCCCATGTCCAACCCGCAAAATCCCGTGCGCAACGTGCTCTACATCATGTGCGATCAACTGCGCCGCGATTACCTGTCCTGCTACGGACACCCACACTTGCACACGCCAAACATCGATCGCCTGGCCGCTGCCGGCGTGCGCTTCAGCCGTGCTTACACCCAAGGCACGATTTGCGGCCCGTCGCGAATGTCGGCTTACACCGGACGCTACGTCAGCAGCCATCAAGTGGCGTGGAACGCCGTGCCGTTGCCGCTGGAGGAATTGACCCTCGGCGATTACCTGCGACCGCACGGCATTCGTACTGCGCTGGTCGGCAAGACCCACGCCACGGCAAACGTCGACGCCTTGCAACGCTTGGCGATCAACCCCACGAGCGAGCAGGCCGAAGTGTTCAACGAGGTCGGCTTCGAGCCGTACTTTCGCCACGACGGGATTTTCCCCGATGACCCGTTGTTCGACGACAAACGCGAATCTGCGCCCTACACCCATTACCTGCGTGAACAGGGTTTCGACGGGCGAAACCCCTGGCACGACTGGGCGAATGCCGCTGAAGGCGAGAACGGCGAAATCCTCAGTGGCTGGAAAATGCGTCACGCACATTTGCCGGCGCGGATTCCCGAGCAACATTCAGAGACCGTCTACACTACAAATCGAGCCATCGACTTCATCAGTGAACAAGGTGATAAATCGTGGTGTTTGCACCTCTCGTACATCAAACCGCACTGGCCCTATATCGTACCGGCGCCGTACCACGCCTTGTACAGTACGAAATCGATTCTCCAACCGGTCCGTGCAGACATTCCAAGCGACCATCCGGTGTATCAGGCCTTTCGCCAGCATGAAGAAAGCCTGAATTTCTCCCGCGATTCCGTACGAAACAACGTGATCCCGGCGTACATGGGCCTGATCAAACAGGTTGATGATCAGCTCGGGCGGCTGTTCGATTTTCTGCAAAGCAACGGGCGCTGGGATGACACGCTGATCGTGTTCACCAGCGATCACGGCGACTTCCTGGGCGACCATTGGCTGGGTGAGAAGGAGTTTTTGCTGGAGCAGTCCGTTGGCGTGCCGCTGATCGTCCGCGACCCGCGAACGGCCGCAGATTCCACTCGGGGAACGGTGAATGACCGGCTGGCAGAAACCATCGATGCGCTGCCGACTTTTCTTCAGGCGCTCGGCCTGCCGGACGCGCAACATCGACTGGAAGGACGCTCGCTGATCCCACTGTTGCACGGTGAAAACCCGGACTGGCGCCGCTATGCGATCAGCGAGTACGACTACGCATTTCAGGCACCCGCACGCGAGCGTTTAGGCCAGCCCATCGACCGTTGCCGCATGACCATGGTGCGCAGCGAACGCTGGAAATACCTGGCGTACGATGGCTTCCGGCCGCAGCTGTTTGATCTGTTGAATGATCCGCAGGAGCTGAACGATCTGGGTGCAGATCCGGACTATGCGGCAGTGCGCGAGGAGCATGCGGGGCATCTGTTTGAATGGGTGCGCGGGTTGAAACGGCGCACGACCATCAGTCATCAGGAGATTGATTTGCGCGGGCAACGGTTTCGTTATGGCGAGCCAGCGACCGAGAAAGTGGTGCAGATTGGTGTCTGGTAGTTAAAAGCATCGCTGGCAAGCCAGCTCCCACAGGTCTTGAGGTGTTCACAATCCCTGTGTCCACTGAAGAACCCTGTGGGAGCTGGCTTGCCAGCGATGAGGCCCGATCAGACGCCGACGAGTTCAGCACCTTTGATGGTCTGGCTACGCTGCCCGGAAGCCCCCACCGGCACCTCACCTTTCAACGTCACCCGACGCACCACCCGGTCCTGCGTGCCGTAGTCGTCAATCGCGTAATGCTGAGTCGAACGGTTATCCCAGATCGCCACATCACCGGCCTTCCAGCGCCAGCGCACCACGTTTTCCTGACGGATCACATGGCTCTGCAACAACCCGAACAAATGCGCCGAATCCGCCTGCGAGTATCCCTTGATGCGTTTGACGAAGTGCCCCAGCAGCAAGCTCTTCTCGCCGCTGATCGGGTGCACACGCACCACCGGATGTTCAGTCTCGTAAACGGTCGATGTAAAGATCTTGCGATAGCGCTCAAGCTTCTCCGCCGACACGTCCGGCTTCGTAGCTGCGTAGTCATATTCGTTGCTGTGCACGGCGACCAGTTTGTCCGCCAGTTCACGCAGCTCAGTCGGCAGTTCGTTGTACGCGGTAGCGGTGTTGGCCCACAGGGTGTCGCCACCGAACGCCGGCGCAACCACCGAACGCAGGATCGAGGCTTTTGGGTAGGCATCGACGAAGGTCACGTCGGTGTGCCACGAGTTGGCGCGCTGGCCCTCGGCACCGTCCAGCTCCAGCAGATAACGCGTGCCCTCGCGGGACGGCACGGTCGGGTGCGCCACCGGCTCGCCGAGCAGATGAGCGAAGGCTTCCTGGCGCTGATCGTCGAGCTGAGTCTGCTCGCGGAAGAACACCACTTTGTATTGGATCAGCGCCTGCTGGATCGCTTCGACGGTGGCAGCGTCCAGTTCACCGGACAGGTGCACGCCACGAATCTCGGCGCCGATACGACCGGCCACCGGATGAATTTCCAGCGCGTGGACAGCGGGTTTTACAGCGAGTGCGGCATTGCTCATGGGTAGACCCTCATCGACTGCTTGCGGTAGGACGGCAGCGAAACATCGCTCTATCTATATTCCATTTACATCTAATAGATATTCATATGCTTCGTTGACGGAATAAGAGCTTGCATTTAAAACCTCTAGCAACCCTCGTCGCAAATGCCTTCGAGCTATTTTTAGGATGCCGGAAAAGCATATGGATCTTCGCCAGTTGCGTTACTTCATCGCCCTCAACGAACACCGCAGTTTTGTCCGTGCGGCAGACGCGATGGGCATCACTCAACCGGCGTTCAGCCGCAGCATTCAGGGGCTGGAGCAAGAGTTCGGCTGCGTGCTGGTGGATCGCGGCAACAAGGATCTGCGCCCCACCCCCGAGGGTCAGGTGGTGCTGCAACATGCGCTGACGCTGGTGCAGGGCGCGGCATTGCTCAGCGCCGAAGTGACGCAGATGACCAAACTCGATGCCGGTGAGCTGCACTTCGGCTGCGGCCCGGCGCCAGCGGTGAAACTGGTGCCTGATGCCGTCGCGCAATTCATCAATGCGCACCCGAAAGTGCGCACCTGCTTTCAAGTGGATAACTGGGAAAGACTCAGCCGCGCCCTGAGCCGCGAAGAGATCGAATTCTTCATCGCCGACATCCGCCATTTCGAGGCAGATCCGAACTTCCAGACCCAGGCGCTGACGCCCAAGCGCGGGGTATTTTTCTGCCGTCCGGGGCATCCGCTGCTGGCTAAGGAAAGCCTGTCGACCAACGACATGTTCGACTACCCGTTGGCGACCACGCTGATCCCGCCCGGGATTCGTAAATTGCTGGCGAATCTCAGCGGACGCATCGATTTTTCGCCGACCATCGAGACCGAGCATTTTCCGGCGCTGGTGAAAGTGGTGCTGCAATCCAATGCGATTGGCGTGGGCACGGAAGAGGCGTTTGTCGAAGACATTGCGCAGGGTTCACTGGCGCTGCTGCACTGGCGCAATCTGCCGCAGAATCTGGAGAGCATGAATGCGCGCTGCGGGATTGTCAGTCGCACCGGGTTTCGTTTGTCACCGGCGGCAAGGGCGATGATCGAGACGTTGGTGGCGGTGGATCGGCAGGAGGTCAGCGTCGCCGTTTAAGACCGCAATCGCCAGCAGGCTGGCTCCCACAGGGATCTTCGGTGAGCACGGATTCTGCATCCACTACCGATCCACTGTGGGAGCCAGCCTGCTGGCGATGAGTCCTGTCCAAGCGCTACAGATTCAAAGTTTTGCAGCAGCCAACTCAGGTGCCACCCAATCGCTCACCTTGAACGGCTTGCGAATCAGCTTCTGCTGCGCCGCCAGATCCACCGAGTCCTGCAATTTGCCGAGGAACACCGGGTCCAGCGTCGAAGGGAATACCTCGCTCAACTTCTGATCCTGCAAGTCCTGCGACAGAATCACCGGTGGATAACTCGCCAGCCCCGACACCAGTTGCACATAAGCGTCCTTGTTGTCGTCCTGAGTCAGCCACTCGACTGCCTGCTGCTGCGCCTTGAGCAATTTCGCCACGGCCTCCGGATGGCCATCGACAAACTTGCCGGTGCCCACCAGCACCGACTGCACACTGCCGGCGCCGCCAAGATCCTTGGTGTTCAACGGCAACTCGGCCAACCCTTTGGCTTGCAGCGCAGTCAGCCCGGAGCTGCCCCATGATGCATCGATCTGTTTAGCCGCCAGCGCCGCGACCGCTGCGTTGAAATCAAGGTTGATGACTTTCAGATCCTTCTCGCTCAAACCCTGACTGGCCAGCGCCGCATCGAATGACAACTGCGTCGCGGTACCACGGAAGATCGCCACGCGCTTGCCCTTCAAATCCTGCAGCGTTTTGATCCCCGAACCCGGCACCACGCCCAGATACTGTTTGACCCCACGCGCACTGGCGCTGAGCAACCGCGTATCCAGGCCATTGGATTTGCCGATGATCGCCGCGAGGTCACCGAGATACGCCAAGTCCACCTGACCATTGGCGAATGCTTCGTTGATCACCGGCCCTGCACCTTTGAAAAAGCTCCACTGAATCTTGATGCCCTGATCGGCAAAGGCCTTTTCGAAGATTTGCCGATCACGCAAAACGTCCACCACGCCACCGCCGCTGTGCTGGGTACCAGCGCTCAGATCGGGTACGGCGATCCTGATTTCCTTGAGTTCATCGGCCTGCGCGGTAAACGCCAACAGACCCGCCAAGGCCGGGATGGCAAACAGACTAATGACGCGTTTAAAAGGGATGTTCATGGGTGCGGCTCCTGATCACGACGGGCGTTGAGGAGCCGAAAGTAGGCATAAGCCTGCCCAACACTTAAATACTATAAATGCACATTTTTATAGCTTTAGGGACTAAGCGAGCTAATACGGGGCTTGCGGAGCGGTATGCATTAACAGCATCGAAAATATTCTCCGAATGCATTGGATGCGCATGGGCTGGAAGCCTTAAATGGTCTTGCTTATCTCTTAATAGTATTAATTGATATTTTTATATAACCATTTAAAGCAAAAGATCGCAGCCTTCGGCAGTTCCTACAGTTGACCGCATTCCCCTGTAGGAGCTGCCGGAGGCTGCGATCTTTTGATCTTGATCCAACCCGACAACGGAGGTCACCCATGGCCCGCCAATCCCTGCTCAGCCTGCCGCTGGCCGCCCCGCCGCTGAAGAGTCGACGTGTCTGGCCGAGCCTGAGCCATCGTGTTTTGCCCTGGATACTGCCGCTCGCCCTGTTCGCCTTGTGGTGGCTGGCCGCACGTAATCAGTGGATGAGCGAACAGATCCTGCCGGCGCCGTCGCTGGTGTGGAGCAGCGCCGTCGAACTGTCCCACGGCGAGTTATGGAGCCATCTGTGGATCAGCCTGCAACGGTTGTTCTGGGGACTGCTGGCCGGGGTTTCGGCCGGTGCGGTGCTCGGCGCGGCGCTGGGTTTCAGTCGCCGTCTCGAACGTTTGATCTTCCCGACCTTCGCCGGTCTGGCTCAAGTGCCGACGCTGGCATGGATACCATTGTTCATGGTGTTTTTCGGCATCGGCGAAGTGCTGAAACTGGTGGTGCTGATCAAAGCCATCGTGGTCCCGGTGACTCTGCACACGCTGGTTGGCGTGCGTGACGCGCAGCCAAAACTGCGCGAAGCCGCCGCCGTGCTGCGCCTGCCGCCGCACTTGCTGATCCGCCGGCTGGTGCTGCCCGCCGCACTGCCGGCATTCATGGCCGGTGTGCGACTGGCGCTGGCCGCCGGCTGGGCGTCGCTGCTGGCCGTGGAGCTGCTGGCCTCCAGCGAAGGCATCGGCTACCTGATGGTCTGGGCGCGGCAGTTGTTCATGCTCGATATCGTATTCGTGTGCATCGTGGTGATCGGCGTGATTGGCGTGGTGATGGATCGCGGCATCGGTTTTCTGGATAAAAAACTGGTGCACTGGCCGCATCCGGCCACCGCCGAAATTCGTCGTGGTCCGCGTTATGAAGGCTGGCAACGCCTGCAACCGTGGTTGCTGCCGCTGGGGCTGGTCGGGTTGTGGCAAGTGGCGAGCGATCAACAATGGATCGACGCCAACATTCTGGTCGGTCCACTGGTGGTGCTTGAAGCGCTGCGCGCTGGTCTGCTCGACGGCACATTGATCAGCGGCATGGCCCTGAGTCTCGGGCGGACTCTCGGCGGCCTGCTGCTGGGCGGTGGGCTGGGTTTCGCCCTCGGTTTGCTGCTGGGCCTGTCGCGTACCAGTGAACGGGTGCTCGGCCCGACTCTCGCCGCGATCCGTCAGATTGCAATCTTCGCCTGGGTGCCGCTGCTGACCGCGTGGTTCGGCCTGGGCGAATTGGCGAAGTGGGTATTCGTCGCACTCGCCGCATTCTTTCCACTGTTCATCGCCACCCAACGCAGCGTCGCCCACCTCTCGCCGCAACTCAACGAAGCCGCGCAAGTGCTGCGCCTGAGTCTCGGCCAACGCTTGCGCCGACTGGTGCTACCGGGCGCCGCGCCGGGCGTGTTCGCCGGCCTGAGATTGAGCCTGATCTACGCCTGGCTCGGCACCATCGGCGCCGAATATTTCATGCCGTCCAACGGCGGCATCGGCAGCCAGATGATCGGCGCGCAACAACTGCTGCGCATGGATCTGATCATGGCCGGCATGTTGCTGGTCGGCCTCACCGGCGCCCTCCTCAATCTGATTGGCCAACGCCTGGAAATTCGCGCGACCCGCTGGAGACACGCATGAACGCACCGATAGTCAGCTTCACCCACGTAGGCAAATCCTTCGACGTCGACGGTTTTCAACTGGAGGCGATACGCGAATTCAACCTCGACATCGCCGAGGGCGAGTTCGTCGCCATCGTCGGCTCCAGCGGCTGCGGCAAATCCACGCTGCTGCGTTTGCTGGTCGGTCTCGACACAGAGTTTCGCGGACAGATCAGCGTCGATGGCAAAGCCGTCAACGGCATCGGTGGCGAGCGCGGCATCGTCTTTCAGGAACACCGATTGTTCCCGTGGCTGACGGTCGCCGACAACATCGGTCTGGGTCTGGTCAACGAACCTTTGAGCGCCGCTGAAAAGCAGCAACGCATCAATAATTTCATTGATCTCGTCGGCCTGCGCGACTTCACCCGTGCCTATCCGCATCAGCTTTCCGGCGGCATGGCGCAGCGCGTGGCGATCGCCCGCGGACTGGTCGCCAGCCCACGAATTCTCCTGCTCGACGAACCCTTCGGCGCCCTCGATGCACTGACCCGCCAGCAGATGCAGGACGAACTGCTGGCCATCCGCGAGCGGGCGAAAATCACCACGATTCTGGTCACCCATGACGTCGAGGAAGCGATCTTTCTTGCCGACCGCGTGGTGGTGATGGAGCCGCGTCCCGGGCGTATCAAGCAGGTGGTCGATATCGCCCTGCCCCATCCGCGCCAGCGCAGCAGTTTCGATTTCCATCAGTTGCGCGAAGAACTGCTGCACGAACTGACCAGTGACGATCATTACCAACCCAGCGCAGCCGTGCAGATCCGCGATCTGCCGCTGTCGTTCATAGCCTGCTGAGAGGAGTTTTTCGATGTCGCAACGCCCCAACTTCCTGGTGATTCTGGCCGACGATCTCGGCTTCTCCGACATCGGCGCGTTTGGCGGGGAAATCGCCACGCCAAACCTCGACGCGCTGGCCAACAACGGCCTGCGCCTGACCGATTTCCACACCGCACCAACCTGCTCGCCAACCCGCTCGATGCTGCTGACCGGCACCGATCACCACATCGCCGGCATCGGCACCATGGCCGAGGCACTGACCCCGGAGCTGATCGGCAAACCGGGTTACGAGGGCTATCTCAACGACCGCGTCGTGGCGCTGCCCGAGTTGTTGCGCGAGGCCGGTTATCAGACATTGATGAGCGGAAAATGGCATCTGGGCCTGACCGCCGAGCTGGCGCCGCAGGCTCGTGGTTTCGAGCGTTCGTTCTCGCTTCTGCCGGGCGCGGCCAACCATTACGGTTTCGAGCCGACCTACGATGAACATACCCCCGGTTTGCTGAAATCGACCCCGGCGCTGTACATCGAGGACAAGACGTTTGTCGACGAGTTACCCAAGGATTTCTATTCCTCGGACGCATTCGGCGACAAGCTGTTGCAGTACCTCAAGGAGCGCGATCAGACCCGGCCATTCTTCGCTTACCTGCCATTCTCCGCACCGCACTGGCCGTTGCAGGCACCGGCAGACATCGTTGAAAAATACCGTGGCCGTTACGATGCCGGTCCTGAGGTTCTACGCCTCGAACGCTTGGAAAAACTCAAGTCACTGGGATTGATCGAACCAGACGTCGAGCCGCATCCGCTGATTCAACTGACGGCGCAATGGGATGCGCTGAGCGACGAGCAAAAGCAGATTTCCGCACGGGCGATGGAGGTCTACGCGGCGATGGTCGAGCGTATGGACTGGAACATCGGGCGAGTGGTCGATTACCTGCGCCAGCAAGGCCAACTCGACAATACTTTCATCCTGTTCATGTCCGACAACGGTGCGGAAGGCGCGCTGCTGGAAGCGTTTCCCAAGTTTGGCCCGGAACTGCTGACTTACCTGAACCAGCATTACGACAACAGCCTCGACAATATTGGCCGCGCCAATTCCTACGTCTGGTACGGGCCGAACTGGGCGCAAGTGGCGACTGCGCCGTCACGGCTGTTCAAGGCGTTCACCACCGAGGGCGGGATTCGCGTGCCGGCGTTGCTGCACTATCCGCAGCTGCCGCTCAAAGGGCAGATCAGCCACGGCTTCGGCACGGTGATGGACATCACGCCGACAATTCTTGACCTGGCTGGCGTGCGTCATCCCGGCAAGCAATGGCACGGCAAAGCGGTCGCTCCGCTGCGTGGTAAATCGTGGCTGGGTTTCCTCTCGGGCGAGACCGCGCAGGTGCATGACGAACACACGGTGACGGGTTGGGAGTTGTTCGGGCGACGGGCGATTCGGCAGGGCTCATGGAAAGCCGTGTACATCCCAGGGCCGGTGGGGCCGGCGACTTGGCAGCTTTATGATTTGGCGAGTGATCCGGGGGAGATTCATGATCTGGCGTTGAGTCAGCCGGAGAAGCTCAGCGCATTGATCGGGCATTGGCAGCAGTATGTCGAGGAGACGGGGGTGATTCTGAGTGAGTCGCCATTTCAGCCGGATTGAGGTTGCCTGAAAAATCGCTATCGCTGGCAAGCCAGCTCCCACAGGGAAGGATGTGGTTCACAAAATCCATGAACCACACAAAAACCTGTGGGAGCTGGCTTGCCAGCGAAGAGGCACTTGAACTCACCCATCAAGCCTGAGCTGTACGCGCCTCTTCACTCACCTTGGCCTCTTGGCGAACAAACCGGTTCGCCCGCCCAAACGTGCCGAAATCATTAAACCGCACACCCATCTCGCGCATCACCTTGTGGGCCACCGGCACCGTCATCTGGCGAA
Organism: Pseudomonas sp. NPDC087346; assembly: GCF_044744235.1. Lineage (NCBI taxonomy): Bacteria > Pseudomonadati > Pseudomonadota > Gammaproteobacteria > Pseudomonadales > Pseudomonadaceae > Pseudomonas > Pseudomonas sp. NPDC087346. The sequence goes on along the minus strand of NZ_JBIUXX010000007.1, from coordinate 108,911 downwards.
TATAAAACGGTTCCTTCACCACAAAATGGTGAATCCCGTGGCTGCTGCCGAAGTTGAAGCAAAACGCCTGCAACGGCCACAACCACACAGGATTCAACACCTGGCATTGCTGGATCACATTGCCCGGTTCGATATCCCCGTAGTAGTGCATGTTCGAACTGATGAAGTGCAGGCAAAAAGTCCGCAGCACGTTCGGGCCGATGATCACCACAGCGGCGATATCGATCACCTGCATCACCGACAACGTGGTTGCCGACCATTCAATCGGCGTCCCCATCAAATAAGCGATGCCATTCGCCGCATGGAAGCCGAGAAACACGTACCAGGCACCCCAATGCACCAGCGCCAGTGGCGCGTAGACCCTCAGCGTGCGTTTGATGATGCTGAATTTGTGCGCCCAGGTTTTCGCCCGCAGCATGCGGATGAACGCCGACATCACGTTGTCGCCAACCATCAGCAAACGCGCAAAACCCCACGGCTCGCCGTTGGTGATCGCCCGCTCTTCCATGTCGGTCTCGGTGCCGGACACCTTGTGATGATTGAGGTGCAGATGACGACGAATCCACGGATTGATCGTACTCGGCCGCGCCAGCCAGACGAGGCCCATCATCAAGTTGTGCGGGATGCGCTGCTTGCGGAAGTACATGCTGTGGATCAGGTCGTGTTCCAGCTCATGGGTCAGCGAAGCAAAAAACGCGTTGAGCAACAGGCACACCCACCACGCCATATGCCCGGTGATGTACAGCGCTGCCGAACCGATCATGCCGGCCAGGGCAAAGGCCAGAATCCCCGCGCCGAGGGCGTCCTGATGCTTGAGAATCGGGTAGCGCTCACGCAATTCGACGCCTTTTGCCAGCACCACTTCGCGAATATGCGCTGATCGCTGGGCAGCATTGTGTCGCTGGGGACTTGCAGAAGTACGGTCCATGCTTCCATCCTCTGGTTATTGATGTTCGCATCCTGCCCTGTGCAGATGTCGAACACGCTAGCCGTGAACGCCAACCTGTTGACCGGAAGCGCCAATCCGCATGAAGGAACCGACCTCCCTCGCCAGCTGGACCCGTGCCCTGCGCAAGCAACTCGATGCGCTGGGGCTGGACAGCATCGCCCTGTGCCAACAGGCCGGCCTCGATCCGCAACTGATGGACGACCCCAACGCGCGCTATCCGTTGTCCGGCACCACGCGCCTGTGGGCAATCGCGGTGCAGGTCAGTGGCGACCCGGCCATTGGTTTGCGCGTGTCGCGGTTTGTCAGTCCGACCACGTTTCATGCGCTCGGTTATGCGCTGGTGGCCAGCGGCAGCTTGCGTGAAGTGTTCGAACGCATCGTGCGTTATCACCCGGTGGTCAGCGATGCTCTGGAACTTGAGCTTAGCCGCAACGATGACCGCTACCTGTTTCGTCTGAAGGTGCCGACCGGCAATCCCGCGCCAGCCTTTGAAGCCATCGACGCCTTTGCCGCGATCTACGTGCGTACCTGCCGCAATCGTCTGGGCCGCGACTACGCGCCGCTCGCGGTCTACCTGCGCCGCCCGGAACCGACGGACGCGCATCAATGGCACAAAGTCTTCCGCGCGCCGGTGCATTTTTCCGCCGTCGAGGATCGTCTGGAGTTCGCCCTCGCCGACTTCGACAGCCACCTCGACGACGCCAACCCGGAGCTGGCCGAACACAACGAAGCCGTGCTCAAACGCACGATGGCGCAGCTCCAGCCGTTGACCTGGGAGCGCAAGGTTCGCGACGCCATCGAAGAACAATTGCCCGAAGGTGAGCCGAGTGCCGAACGCATCGCTCAGACGTTGCACCTGAGCCTGCGCAGCCTGCAACGGCATCTGGCGGATGAGGGTTGTCGCTTCGATACGCTGCTCAACGAAAGCCGCGAAAATCTGGCGCTGCTGCATCTGCGTGATCCGCAATGTTCGCTGAGCGAGATCAGTTATCTGTTGGGGTTTGCCGATACCAGCAGTTTCAGCCGGGCGTTCAAGCGCTGGACCGGGCTGACGCCGGGGCAGTTTCGCGATGGGTTGCGTTGATCCAGAACCGGGTTGTCTGATCTGGCGCCATCGCGAGCAGGCTCACTCCTACAGGAGGAACGCATTCCAATTGTAGGAGTGAGCCTGCTCGCGATAGCGTTCTTTAATTCACCACAAAACCCAGCTCAAACACCGTGCCCGCCGCATCACTGCCCACCCGCACCCGTCCCCCATGCAATTGCATGATCGACTGCACAATCGCCAGCCCCAACCCACCGGAGTCTCCCGGTTCAGCGCGGGACGGATCAGCGCGGTAAAACCGGTCGAACAGTTTGCCCAGATGCTCATCGCCAATGACTGGCCCGACGTTGTGCACCTGCAACCAGCACACACCCTCGGCATCTCGTCGCCGCAAACTGATCAGCGAACCGCTGTCGGCGTGTCGCACGGCGTTGGCCAACAAGTTGCCGAGCGCCCGTTGCAGCAGTTGCCGGTCGGCGTGGAGTTCGCCATGCAGGCCATTTTCCAGACGAACGTCGCGGTCATCGGCCAGCGCTTCGAAGTAGTCGCACAGTTCCTCGCCGAGCGGTTGCAGATCGAGTGTCTGCAAGCTCAGCGCCCGCTCTGCCTGCTCGGCGCGGGCGAGGAACATCAGGTTTTCAGCCATGCGCTTGAGCCGTTCGAACTCTTCCATGTTCGAGGCCAGCACCTCCTGATACTCCGCCGTACTGCGCGGATAGTTCAACGCCTGACCGTTGCTGGCGAGCAGCGTGTGCAGCGGCGTACGTATCTTGTGAGCGAGGTCGGCGGAAAACTGTGACAGGCGCTGCACGCTGTCATCCAGACGGGCGAGCATGCCGTTGAGCGCTTGCACCGGCTCCAGCAGTTCGGTGGGCGCGTCGGATGTTGCCAGACGCTGATCGAGGCTGCGCAAGTCGATACCGCGCACCGCTTCGCTCAAGTGGCGCAGCGGTTGCAGCCCTCTGCGCAACAACAGTAATCCGAGGGCAAACGCCAACAGCGCGCCCAAGCCGATGGCCAGATACAGACGCGTTCGGTAACTGCCGAGCATCTGCTCTCGCTCACTCAGTACCTTGCCGGCGATCACTGTCAGCAATTCGCCGTTCGGGCCTTGGGCCTGGCCTGACAACAACGCCAGTTCGGCGCCGTCCGGGGCCGGCCAGGTCAGCACGTCCTGGCGTTGCGGCGACTGATCGCGAGCGATGGCGTTCAGCGCCGGAAGCTCGCGCTGGCGCGGATTGATCGCGATCACGTTCGATCCATCGGCGCGTCGTACCAGCAGCAGACTGTCGAGATTGCCGAGCATGTTCTGATACAGCCTCGGCCGTGCCTGCAAGGCGTCGAGGCTGTCGCTGTCGGCGAGCAACGCGCGCACTTGCTCCAGCCGCCCGAGCAACGCCATGTCATCGCGGTAGGCGAGTTCCGAGGCGAGCGAGCGGTAAAGGAACACGCCAATCAAGCTCAAGACCAACGCGCAAACCGCGGCAAACGCCAGAGCCAGGCGCCAGGCGATGGATCTAGAGCGCATCGTCCGGCGCTTCCAGTTGATAGCCGACACCGCGCACGGTGTGGATAAGTTTCGGCATGTAAGGATCATCGACTTTCGAACGCAGACGACGCACTGCCACTTCGACCATGTTGGTATCGCTGTCGAAATTCAGGTTCCACACCTGCGAAGCGATCAGCGTGCGCGACAGCACTTCGCCCTGACGGCTGGCGAGCAACTGCAGGAGGGTGAATTCCTTGTTGGTCAGGTTGATCCGCTGCCCGCCCCGGCTGACCCGGCGGCGCAGCACGTCAATTTCCAGATCGGCAATGCTGTACGACTCCGCCTCGCGCATCGGCCCGCGCCGCAACAAGGTACGCACCCGCGCCAGCAGTTCAGCAAACGCGAACGGTTTGAGCAGGTAATCATCAGCACCGAGTTCGAGGCCGCGCACGCGGTCTTCGATGGCATCGCGGGCGGTAAGGAACAGCACTGGTGTGGCGCCGCGCTGACGGATCAGTTGCAGCAATTGCCAACCATTGAGGCCCGGCAGCATCACGTCGAGGATGATCAGGTCGTATTCCTGCTGCTCGATAAAATAACGCCCATCGAGGCCATTGAGCGCCACGTCCACGGCAAAACCCGACTCACCCAGGCCCTTGGCGAGGAAGTTCGCGGTTTTGGCTTCATCTTCTACGACCAGCAAACGCATGGCACACCTCGATTGTTCAGGTGCACAGGCTAGGCGCCTTCGGCAGCCTTGCCCATTACAAACTTGTAATCAGACTGACGAGCTTCTGACGAAGACGGGCGACTAAGGTGGCGACCTTCGCTTCTGGAGCCTGCCCATGACCGTCAAATACCTTGTTGCCAGCCTGGCCATCGGCCTCAGCGCCCACGTTTTCGCTGGCGCCGAACTGCCACGCCACGCCGACCTCGACTTGAAAACCGCACGCCATCTGGCCGACGCAGCGCTGAGCAATTGCAGCGGCACGGTGTCGGTGCTCGACCGTGGCGGCAATCTGTTGGTGACCCTGCGCGGTGATGGCATCGGCCCGCACAACACCGCCGCCAGCCAGCGTAAAGCCTACACCGCACTCTCGACGAAAAGCCCGACGCGGCTGTTTGCCGAGCGCGCCCGCAGCAATCCCGAAGCAGCCAACCTCAACACCCTCGATGAACTGCTGTTGCTCGGCGGTGGTGTGCCGCTGTTCAGCGGCGCGGAACTGGTCGGCGCCATGGGCGTGGCCGGTTCCGGCGGTGGCGAGCAAGACGAAAACTGCGCGATCAAGGCAGCCAAGGCTGTCGACCTGTCCATCACCGCTTCCCGATAAGGAGATTCACCATGACTCACTTGCGCATGACCTTCGCCGCGCTCGGCCTGAGCGCTTTCTCAAGTCTGGCCCTTGCCGCCGGTAATCCGTTGAGCGTGCACGTACTCAACCTGGAAAACGGCCTGCCGTCGCCGGGCATCAATGTGACCCTGGAAAAACACGTCGGCCAGAACTGGCAGCCGCTGGCCGAGGGAACGACCAATGAACAAGGGCGAATTGCCGAACTGTTCCCGGCCAAACAACCTTTCGAGGCTGGGCAATATCGGGTGGTGTTCAAGACCGGCGAGTACTTCGAGAAGGCCAAGCACGAGACGTTCTTCCCGGAGATTCCGGTGATCTTCGAAGTGAAGCAGACCGATCAGCACTACCACATCCCACTGTTGCTCAGCCCGTACGGTTTCTCGACCTATCGCGGTTCCTGAGCATCACACCAATCAACTGTAGGAGTGAGCCTGCTCGCGATAGCGATCGTTCATCCAAAATCGATGGCGGCTGACACGGCCTCATCGCGAGCAGGCTCACTCCTACAGGGGGTGGATGGTGATCTTCAGATTGTGGCGAGCATTCGCAAACGCACGGCATCGAGGATTTCGATTTCGCCGTAGCCGAGTCCGATAATCCCCTGTGCCTGCAAGTCCTTGAGGATCTGGTTGGTCGTCTGCCGCGACAGCGACAGCATCGACGCCAACTGCTCCTGCGGCAATTGCAGAACCCGGCGCGGCGGATCGAGTTCGCCGTAGCCTTCAGCGATCATCAGCAATCGATGCGCCAAGCGCGCCGGGGCCGGAAGCAGGCTCAGCTGTTCGAGGTTAATGAAGGTCAGGCGCAGTTTATGGCTCATCAGCAACGCCAGATGTCGCCAGTACACCGGCTGTTCATCGAGCAACTTCAGCAGCGTGTTCTGCGGGATATTCAGCAGCGTGCACGGCCCGACCGCGTAGGCGTCATGGGTGCGTGGCTGGCCGTCGAACAGGCAGATTTCACCGAACCAGTGCGGCGCTTCCACCAGACTCAACAACGCTTCCTTGCCCTGCTCGCTGACCGCGCCGATACGCACGGCACCGTCGAGTACCGCGTACAAACCACACGGCGGATCACCGCGCTGGAACAAGCGCTGCCCCGCCGTCAGCCGTCGCTCCCGGGCCGCCGCCAGCAGGCTATCCTGAAAGGATGCAGGCAGATGACTGAACCATTGCCCGCTCAACAACCGTGAACGAATTTCCATCAACACTCCTGGATTGTCGCCTGCCTGACAGAGCGATCCGTGAACCTGGGGCATGATCCGATCACCCTACAGGAGGAACAACAATGAAAAGCCTCGTCGACCATCTCAGTCAATACGCCGCCTACCACCGCGATCCGCGCAACATCGTCAGCCACTTTATCGGTATTCCACTGATTGTGGTGGCGGTGGCGGTATTGCTGTCGCGTCCGGAATGGTCGCTCGGTGGTTTGTGGATTTCGCCGGCGGTGATCCTTGGGCTCGCCTCGGCATGGTTTTACCTGCGCCTGGAATTGAAACTCGGTGTGCTGATGACCGTGCTGATGGGCTTGTCTGTATGGGCAGGCCATGCCCTGGCGCAGCAAAGCACCATGGTCTGGCTGAGCAGCGGCCTGGCGATGTTTGTGATTGGCTGGGTGATTCAGTTTGTCGGGCATCACTATGAAGGGCGCAAACCGGCGTTCGTCGATGACTTGAGCGGGCTGATTGTCGGGCCGTTGTTCGTCGTGGCCGAACTGGCGTTCATGCTCGGAATGCGGCATGAATTGAAAGAGCAGATCGAGGCGCGCGCCGGCACGGTGCGGGTCAATCCGAACGGCAAAGCGGCGGCTTAGGCCGCTTTAAAAGATCGCAGCCTGCGGCAGCTCCTACAGAGTTTCGGTTGGTCACACATTTTGTGATCGACCCAGTCCAATGTACGAGCTGCCGCAGGCTGCGGTCTTTTGATCTTAGAGGCTGGCGACTTTCTGCCAGACCTTGGGCTTGAAGAACAGCGTCTCGCCACGCGCCAGGCCGATCAGGCTGTCGTGGTCTTTTACCACTTCTGCCTCGATCAGATCGGTCTGCCCCTCAACCTTCAGCGTCACCCGCGTGGTCGCGCCCAGCGGCCGGATATCGCGCACTTCTGCCGCGTGGTGATCTTCCAGTTCATGCCGCGACAGCGACACTTCGTGCGGGCGGAACAGCACATGGTTGTCGTCACTGAGCAGCAAGCGGTTCGAATCACCGAGGAAGTGATAAACGAAATCGCTGGCCGGGTTTTCGTAGACGTCACCCGGTGAACCAATCTGCTCGATCACCCCCTTGTTCATCACAACGATGCGGTCGGCAACTTCCATCGCCTCTTCCTGATCGTGGGTCACGAAAACCGAGGTCAGATTGATGTCTTCGTGCAGGCGGGCAAGCCAGCGACGCAGTTCTTTACGCACCTTGGCGTCGAGGGCGCCGAACGGTTCGTCGAGCAGCAGCACTTTCGGCTCAACGGCCAAGGCGCGGGCCAAAGCGATACGCTGACGCTGACCACCGGAGAGTTGTTCCGGATAGCGATCCGACAGCCAATCCAGTTGCACCATGTTCAGCAGCTCATGAACCTTGACCGCGATCTGGCTTTCGCTCGGGCGCTGGTTTTTCGGTTTCATGCGCAGGCCGAACGCGACGTTGTCGAACACCGTCATGTGGCGGAACAAGGCGTAATGCTGGAACACAAAACCGACGTTGCGATCACGCACATCGTGGCCGGAGACGTCTTCACCGTGAAACACGATGTTGCCCTGATCCGGGGTTTCCAGACCGGCGATGATCCGCAGCAGCGTGGTCTTGCCGCAACCGGACGGGCCGAGCAGCGCCACCAGTTCTCCGCTGTGGATGTCCAGGCTGATGTTGTCCAGCGCCTTGAACGCATTGAAATTCTTGCTGACGTTACGCACTTCGATCGACATGAATTATTAATAAGAGGCGCTGGCGCGCAGGCGGTTGATAATGTTTTATCTAAACTTATTGATAATAAGGATTAATATATCC